>CANMWW010000161.1 GCA_947500965.1 Alphaproteobacteria bacterium | reverse complement strand
GCAGAGCATGTCCACCATCTCGGACAACATCGCGAACGTGAACACGGTCGGCTACAAGAAGACGAAGGCCTATTTCTCCACCCTCGTCACGGGCGCCGCCCAGTCCACGTCCTACGCGCCGGGCGGCCTCTCCGCGCGGCCGCGGCCGCTCGTCGAGGAACAGGGCGTGCTGCAGTCGACCGTGCGCTCGACCGACGTCGCGATCCTGGGCTCGGGCTTCTTCGTGGTGAAGCAGGCGGCCGGCGACACCGAGAAGCTCTACACCCGCGCAGGCTCCTTCTCCGAGGACAACCAGGGCCGCCTGATCAACGGCGCAGGCATGCTCCTGCAGGGCTGGCAGCTCGACCAGAGCGGCAACATCATCGATCTGAACACGATCGACACCGTCTCGGTCGGCACGCAGAACGGCGTCGCGGTCGACACCAAGAAGCTCGAGATCGGCGCGAACCTGGACGGCCGCGCGACGCCGCAGACCGCCGCGCCGCTCGACTTCAGCGCCGTGACCACCGCGAGCTTCTCGCTCGCCAACGCCGAGGCGATGTCGCTGACGGCCAACGCGCCGGACTTCCGCCGGCCGATCAAGGTCTACGACTCCCTCGGCACGCCGCACAGCATCAACCTCAACGTCATGAAGACGAGCAGCGTGAACGGCTGGGCCTACACGCTGTCGAGCGCCGACGCGGCCCCCATCACCGGCACGACCGACGTCGTCGCCTGGGGCACGCTGAGCTTCAACGGCGATGGCACGCTGGCCGGCGCGACGATCTCCACCACGACGGCGGCGCCCGCGGCGGTGACGCCGGCGAGCGACGACAGCCTGATCGCGGCGATCCCGATCGACTGGTCGAACGGCGCGTCGGACTCCTCGATCGCCTTCGACTTCGGCAGCCAGGACGTCGGCAACGGCTTCACCCAGTACGCCGCCGACTACAACATCCAGTACGTCAACCAGGACGGCGCCGAGGTCGGCCTGCGCACCGGCGTGTCGATCGACAGCGAGGGCTTCGTGATCGCCTCGTTCTCGAACGGCGCGACGCAGAAGATCTGGAAGCTGCCGGTCGCGACCTTCGCGAACCCGAACCAGCTGCAGGCCCGCAACGGCAATGCCTACTCGCAGACCTCGCTCTCGGGCGAGTTCAACCTCCGCGAGGCGAACAAGGGCGGCGCCGGCCGCATCGAGCCGTCGGCGCTCGAGGGCTCGAACGTCGACCTGGGCGAGGAGTTCACCTCGATGATCACCACGCAGCGCGCCTACTCCGCCTCCGCGCGCATCATCACGACCGCGGACGAGATGCTCGACGAACTGCTGCGGGTCAAGCGCTGACGCCAGCCCCGCCGCCGCCTAGCCAGGAGGAAGACCCATGCCGCTGATGTCGAGCTTCGACAATGGCGTCGCCGCGATGATGGCGTACACCGACGCCATGAACGCGCTGAGCCAGAACATCGCGAACCTGCGCACGCCTGGATACAAGCGCACGGAGGTCAGCTTCTCGTCGATGGTCTCCAACGTCGGCGGCGACACCAGCAACACGGGCGGCGTCACCAGCCGCATCTCGCGCATCGTCGACGCGCCAGGCACCATCGAGAAGACGGGCCAGCCCCTCGACCTCGCGCTGTCGGGCCCCGGCATGTTCGTCTACTCGACGACGGTCGACGGCACCGGCGACCTGTTCTACTCGCGCAAGGGATCGCTCGGCGGCTACAACCTCGACGGCACGGACACCACGGGCACGTCCTACCTCTCGGCCTTCGAGAACCTCTACCTCATGGCCTGGGAGATCGACCAGTCGGGCAACGTGGCGGGCACCACCGCCGCGGAGATGAAGGCGATCCCCTACACGCTGCGGACCGACTTCCCCGGCCGCGCGACCACCAGCGGCACGCTGTCCGCGCTCATCCCCGCCGCGGGCGCGACCACGGCGGCGAACGAGCTCTACTACTACGACGCCGACGGCGCGCAGCAGAATTTCCGCGCCGACTGGACGAACACCGGCACCAACACCTGGGACCTGTCCTTCGTCGACTCGGCCGGGGCCGCCATCGGAACGCCGACCGCCGTCACGTTCGACGGCGTCGGCGCCCTGGTCTCGCCGACGTCCGTGAGCGTCGGCGGCCTCTTCACCCTCGACATCTCGCAGGTGAAGCAGCTCGGCACGTATTTCGTGAAGGGCGCCTACGAGCAGAACGGCCTCGGCAAGAGCGACTTCATCGAATGGGACGTCAGCGAGTCGGGGATCGTCTCCGGCAAGTTCCCGTCGGGCGCCATCGCGCCGCTCTACCAGCTGCCCGTCGCGCTCTTCGCGAACATCAACCGGCTCGAGAGCCTCACGGGCGACCTCTGGGCCGCGAGCCCGGATTCGGGCGAGGCGGAGTTCTTCGAGCTCGGCGAGACGACGCGCGTCATCAGCGGCGCGACGGAGCTCAGCAACGTCGAGCTCGACGACTCCTTCTCGCAGATGATCATGACCCAGCGCGCCTACGCCTCGGCCGCTCAGATCATCCAGACCGCCGACGAGATGACGCGCACGGTCCGCGACCTTGGCTGAGCGATGGCGCGCGTCGCCGCGCGACTAAAATGCGCGGCAATTGCGGCCTTCCGCTTAGGCGAATCTTAAAGGCGCGCGCGTAGCTTGCGCACGAGCGGGAGTGAGACCCCCGCGATCCGGAGCGACGGAATGGACGACACGGGAATCCACGAAACGATCGAGCTCTCCGGCGGCATGCGCGCCGCCGGCCTCGCCGACCTGCCGCCCCCGGAGACCAAGCGCTGGGTGATCCGGCGCAAGGCCGCGGTCGTGACCGCGGTGCGCCGCGGCGTCCTGTCCCTCGAGGAGGCCTGCGCGCGCTACCGGCTATCGGTCGAGGAATTCACGTCCTGGCAGCGCCTGATCGAGCGCCATGGCATGGCCGGCCTCCGGACCACCCGCCTCCAGGACTACCGGGCGGCCTCGGACGGCGACTGACGACCGGCCTCCGCGCCCCCGGCAAATTTTTCCCGGGAATTAACTGCCTATTCACCTCGCGTGCTTAATGCTCGTGCCTTGAAGCGGGATTCGCGCCGTCTGGCGCGCGTTCCGGACCGGACAAGGCAGGGGTTCACGCGTGAACGGCATCCTCGTTCTGCTCCAGAGGCTGGGCATCGCCCGCGTCGCCGCGCTCGCGGCGGTCGCGATCGGACTGCTCGCATTCTTCGGGTATTTCGCGAACAAGCTCGCGCAGCCGCCGATGGGCCTGCTCTACGGCGACCTGTCGACCAGCGATTCGGGCCAGATCGTCTCCAAGCTCGAGGCGCAGGCCATCCCCTACGAGCTGCGCGCCGGCGGCACGCAGATCTGGGTCCCCCAGGACCGCGCGCTGCGCATGCGCATGGCGATGGCCGAGCAAGGCCTGCCGCGCGGCGGCTCCATCGGCTACGAGGTCTTCGACCAGCCGCACTCGCTGGGCGCGACCAGCTTCGTCCAGAACCTCAACCTCGTGCGTGCCCTCGAGGGCGAGCTGTCGCGCACGATCGGCGCGCTCGGCCCGGTGTCCGGCGCGCGCGTCCACCTGTCCATCCCGCGCCGCGACCTGTTCAGCCGCGAGCGCGTCGAGCCGAGCGCATCCGTCGTTCTCAAGCTGCGCGAGGCGGGGCGCCTGCCGCGCGCGCAGGTCTCCGCGATCCAGCACCTCGTCGCCTCGGCGATCCCCGGCATGAAGCCCGGCTGCGTGTCGATCGTCGACGACCGCGGCGCGCTGCTCGCGCGCGCGACCGGCGAGGGCGAGGAAGGCGCAGCCGGCCTCGCCGCCTCCACGGCCGACGAGCGTCGCCTCGAGCTCGAGCAGCGCATGGCGCGGAAGATCGAGGAGCAGATCGAGCGCGCCGTCGGCGCGGGCCGTGTCCGCGCGGAAGTCGCCCTCGAGATGGACTTCGACCGCGTCGTCACGAGCTCCGAGAGCTTCGATCCCGATGGCCAGGTCGTGCGCTCGCAGCAGACCGTGTCCGAGAACAACGAGTCGAACGAGGCCGCGAACAACCAGGGCGTCTCCGTGGCGAACAACGTCGCGGAGGCCGAGGCCGCCCCCGGCGGCGGCGGCGGCCAGAACCGCAGCCGGTCGACGCGCCAGGAGGAGACGATCAACTACGAGATCGCGCGCAAGACCACGAACCACGTGCGCGAGGTGGGGACCATCCGGCGCCTCTCCGCCTCGGTCGTCGTGGACGGCATCGTCACCGTCGGGTCGGACGGCAAGGCGAGCTACCAGCCGCGCAACCCCGAGCAGCTCGAGCAGCTGCGCCTCGCCGCCCGCGCCGCGGTCGGCTTCAACGAGCGGCGCGGCGACACGCTGGAGCTCATCAACCTGCCCTTCGCGGGCAACGACGCCGGCGGCGTCGCCGCCGAGGCGGGCATGTTCGACTTCTCGCGCGGCGAGATCCTGCGCATGTCGGAGCTCGCGATCCTCTTCATCGTGGCGCTGCTCGTGATCCTGCTGGTCGCGCGGCCGCTGATCGGCGCGATCGGCCGGGCGGGCTCGCCTGCCGCCGCAAGGACGCCGCCGGGCCAGCCGGGCGCGCTGCCGCCGGCGGCCGGCGACGGCCCCCCCGCGCTGACCGGGCCGACCGTGCCCGGCGAGGGCAACGGCGGCGCCAACATCGACCTCGACCGCATCGACGGCCGCCTGAGCGCGTCCTCGATGAAGAAGATCGGCGAGATCGTCGAGAAGCACCCTGACGAGACCGTCTCCATCATCCGCAACTGGATGTACCAGGAGGCGAACTGACCATGCCCGCGAAGGTCCGCGACGACATCGCGAAGATGTCCGGCGTAGAGCGCGCGGCGGCCCTGCTGCTCGCGCTCGGCGAGGAGCAGACCGCCCGCATCTTCTCGATGATGGGCGACGACGAGATCAAGGAGCTGTCGACCGCGATGGCGTCGCTGGGCACCGTCGCCCCGACCGTCATCGACCAGATCTCGGTCGAGTTCGCCGAGCAGATCTCCTCGACCGGCGCCCTCGTCGGCAACATGGACTCGATGGAGCGCCTGCTCAGCAAGACGATCCCGGGCGAGCGCGTCTCCCAGATCATGGACGAGATCCGCGGCCCCGCCGGCCGCACCATGTGGGACAAGCTCGGCAACGTGAACGAGCTGCTGCTCGCCAACTACCTGAAGAACGAGTACCCGCAGACCGTCGCCGTCGTGCTGACCAAGGTGAAGCCCGACCACGCCGCGCGCGTCCTTGCCCAGCTCCCCGACGCCTTCGCCATGGAAGTCGTGATGCGCATGCTGCGCATGGAGCCGGTGCAGAAGGAGGTCCTCGACGACGTCGCCAAGACGCTGCGCAACGAGTTCATGAGCAACCTCGCCCGCACCAGCCGCGTCGACTCCCACGAGATCATGGCGGAGATCTTCAACAACTTCGACCGCAACACCGAGGGGCGCTTCATGGGCGCCCTCGAGGAGCGCAACAAGGACTCCGCCGAGAAGATCAAGGCGCTCATGTTCACCTTCGACGACCTGGGCCGCCTCGACCCGGGCGGCGTGCAGACGCTGCTGCGCAGCGTCGACAAGGCGAAGCTCGCAACCGCGCTCAAGGGCTCCAGCGAGACGATGCGCGAGCTGTTCTTCTCGAACATGTCCGAGCGCGCCAGCAAGCTCCTCAAGGAGGACATGGCCTCGATGGGCCCGGTCCGCCTCAAGGACGTCGACGAGAGCCAGATGTACATGGTGCAGCTCGCCAAGGAGCTCTCGGAGAAGGGCGAGATCATGCTCGCCAACAAGCTGGGTGGCGACGACGAGCTCATCTACTGACCGGGTGCCATGAACTCCCCCCCCAAGTTCCTGTTCGAGGCGAGGTTCGACGGCGGTGCGCCGCCCCCGCCCCGCGTGCGCCGCCCCTTCACGGCCGACGAGGTCGAGTCCGCCCGCAAGGCCGCGGAGAGGGCCGGCGCCGAGGCGGGTCGCGCGCAGGCCCTGCGCGAGGTCGAGGCGCGCGCGG
>CANMWW010000160.1 GCA_947500965.1 Alphaproteobacteria bacterium | reverse complement strand
GGGAAATAGATGCGGCCGTGATTGCGGTCGCCGACCATCGGCCCGCCAAGCCTGAAGGACAGCGGGCCGAGGCGCGGCAGAAGCGCCGCGACCGTCGCGATCGCTTCCGCCGCCGCGGTGAAGTCGAGGCCGCCGGCGAGCGTCGCGTGCAGCCGGCCGGCGCGCGCGGGCAGGATTTGCCAGGCCAGCTTGCCGGAGAAGCGCGCCGCCCGCATCGCCGCCTCGATCCCGCGGAACGCGGGCGAGGCTGCGAGCAAGGCGTCCGGGATTGCCAGCACCACGGCATGGCGCGGCTCGGCGTAGCGGCCGCGGCGGTAGTCCCTGCCAGGTGCCTCGGCGATCACAGCCGGATGGCCGGGCGCCACCAGCGGCAGGTGCGCGAGGCGATAGCCAGGGTCGAATGCCAGCCGCTCGCCGGGCTGGAAGCGCCGCCGCATGGTGGCGTAGGCGAGATCGGCATCGGAGAGGAAGCGAGGCGTCATCTCAGGACGATTGTCGCAGCGGGCGCGCCTGCCAAGCGCGGCGCGCATCCAAGTCGAATCCAGGCAAACAATAGCGCGCGGAAATACTTGCCTGAGTACGACAACGCCGTGCCCGCGCGGTCAGTTCTCCGCCGACGGATATCTCTGCCGCAGCCGCTGCACCCAGGGCGCGTCGGGGCCGAGCCAGGCGGTGACGGGGCGCGGGGCGGCGCCGCGGCCGGCGAGGATTTCCTCGAGCGCCCAGGCAAGGCAGAGATTCGACGGCAGCACCGGCGGGCCGCCGGCGCGATTGAGGCGCGGCATCGCGGCCAGCGTCGGCAGGCCGGTGCCGCTGATCACCACGGCGTCGACGCCGAGCGTGGCGACGTCGTCGAGCACGGCGGTCGCCTGGCGGCTGCGCTGCGCGTAGATCGGGTGGTAGCCCTTCTCGATCGGCGCCGGCTCGCGGACCAGCACGATCTCGTAGCCGAGCCTGGCCCAGTGCGCGAGGCAGGCATCCGTCAGCCATTTCGGATAGGGGCTGAGCATCGCGAGCCGCCGCGCGCCGATGCCGCGCAGCGCGTGGTCGATCGCGTCGACCGCCGCCACGACCGGGCGCGGCCCGTCCCATGGCCGCTGGAACGGTTCCGGCACGCGCTCGACGAGGTAGGACGCGCCGGTGCAGGCGACGCCGATGGCGTCCATCGGCGCGTCGGCGAAGGTCGCGATCGCCTCGTCGATGCGCTCGAAATACGCCACCAGCCGCGCGCGCAGGTCGGGGGCGGCGCAGGTCATGCGCCCGTTGATCACCCCGATGTCCGGGCCGAGCAGGACGCCCAGCTCCGGCTCCACGGTGGCGTTGGCCTGCGGCGTCAGGACGCCGACGAGGCCCGCGCGGCCATATTCGAGCGGGCCCGCCATGGCGCTATTGCTGCGCCTTCCAGGCGTCCATGATCTCGGAGCCCGTGGCGCTCCACACGCCCTTGCGCGAGACCATGTGCTGGAGCGCCTTCTCCAGCGCGCCGATGCGATAGGGCTGGCCCGTGATCCACGGATGCAGCGAGATCGCCATCACGCGCCCGCCCTGCGTCGCCGCCTCGTCGTAGAGGCAGTCGAACTGGTCGCAGAGCTGCTCGCGGAACTCGTCGTCCGAGTGGTGGTTCTGGACCAGGATCGTGTGGTCGTCGATGTCGATGGGATGCGGCATCGCGACCAGCGGGCCATGCGCGGTGCGCATCGCGTAGGGCATGTCGTCGTTGACCCAGTCGCAGCAATACTCGATCCCCGCCTCGGCGACGATGTCGAGCGTCGCCTTCGACTGCGACTTCGCCGGCGACAGCCAGCCGCGGACCTTCAGGCCCGGCACGCGGCGGAACACCTCGAGCGTCGTGGCGACCTGCCTGCGCTCGTCCTCGACCGGCAGCCCCTCGTAGTGGAGGTGGTCCATGTCCTGGCCGTTGGCGACGATCTCCCAGCCACGCGCGACGCAGGCCTCGAGCAGCGCGGGATAGCGCGTCGCGACCGCGGCGTTCATCGCCGCGGTGACGCGGATGCCCATGCGGTCGAAGCTGCGCATCATGCGCCAGATGCCGACGCGGTTGCCGTAGTCGCGCAGCGTGTAGTGGCGCAGGTCCGGGTAGGAGGTCTGCATCGCGCCGGGCGGCTTGAAGGGCTTGCCCTTCATGTCGATCGGGAACCACTCGAGCGCGGGCATGACCCAGAGCGCGACGCGCGCGCCGCCGGGCCATTCCACCTTCTTCCTGCGCGGCAGGATCGACCAGTCGTAGCGGTCGTGGTCCATCCCGTACTTGCGGGCGCGGTACTGCAGGTATTCCGGGGGCATGCCGGTCATGGGGCGGCTCCGACCTTGTGCGAGGCCCGTGCGAAGTCGGCCATGTGGTTGGCGATGAAGTGCTGCGCGATCTCGCGTCCCGTCGCCAGCCAGACCTTGTCGTGGCCGGTGATGTGGCGCAGCGCGTCCTCGAAGGCCTTCATGCGGTAGGGCCAGCCGACGAGGTAGGGGTGCAGCGGGATGCACATCACCGTGCCCGAGTGCTCGCCCTCCTCGTAGAGGCGGTCGAACTGGCGCTTGATGATGTCGCCATAGGCGCGCGGGCTGACGAGGTTGACGTTGTAGGCGATGACGTCGTTCATCTCGAGCGAGTAGGGGATCGAGACGAGCGTGCCGCTCTTCGTCTTCACCGGGCTCGGCTGGTCGTCGTGGAACAGGTCGCAGACATAGCTGAGGCCCATGTCCGCGACGAGGTCGAGCGTGCGCTCGGTGTAGGTGAGGGCGGGCGCGAGCCAGCCATCGAGCTTCTGGCCGGTGTGCTTCCTGATCGTGTCGATCGAGTCCTGGATGACCTCGCGCTCCTGCGCCTCGGTCATGCCGAACATGTAGCGCGTGTTGTAGGTGCCGTGGCTGTAGAGCTCCCAGCCGCGCCTGGCGCATTCCTCGATGATCTCCGGGTGGTGCTCGCACATCGCGACGTTGAGCGACACCGAGCCGCGCATGCCGCAGCGGTCGAAGGCCTCGAGCATGCGCCAGAACCCGGCGCGGTTGCCGTAGTCGCGGTAGGAATAGCCGACGACGTCGGGATGCGGCTTGCCCCAGGGGCCGCGCGACGGGTTGCGCGGCGGGTCGATCTCGTAGAACTCGATGTTGGGCGCGACCCAGAAGGCGACGCGCGCGCCGTTCGGCCAGGTGATGCGCGGGCGCTTCTCGTCGTAGGGCAGGTAGTCGTAGAGGCCGGGATCTCGCCAGGTCATCGCGGGTCCCTCAGCGGTCGTTGCGCGGCGCGTAGGCTTCCATGAAGTCGATGACTTCCTGGACCGGCAGCACGTCGGCGTACTTGAGCGCCATGTCGTAGAGGTTGGCGAAGTGCGGGCTCTCGTGCTTGTCGGCCACGCATTCCTCCGGGACGATCGTGCGGAAGCTGCGCGACAGCGAGTCGACGACGGTCGCGCGCACGCAGCCCGAGGTCGAGCCGCCGGTCACGATCACCGTGTCCACGCCGTGGTAGGTGAAGATCGAGCCGAGGTTGGTCTCGTGGAAGCAGGACGCGTAGCGCTTGTTGATGACGACGTCGCGCTCGTGGTCGATGCGCAGCCGGTCGTCGAACTCGGCGCGGCGCGAGCCGACCTTGATGTTCTGCAGCGAGTCCGGCGTGTCGGTGCGCGTGCCCCAGACGCCGGCGTCGTCGGCGTGCTTCATGTAGGCGACGTAGCTCCAGACCACCGGGCAGTTCTTGGCCCGGAACAGCTCGGCGAGCCGGTTCACGTACTCGACCTGCCGGGGGTTGGTCTCGTAGGCGGTCTTGAACTCGCCCACCGCCGTGTAGGCCTTCTGCAGGTCGACGTTGATGAGCGCCGGCTTGCGGCCGAAGCCGAAGCGGCGGCGCGTGGGGTTGGCCTTGACCTCCTCGAAGAGCTGGCGGGCGGTCTTGTTCGACAATTCCATGTGCTTAGGACTCCGCTTGGGACTGGATGCGACGTTTCAGCGCCGGCCCGCCCGTGTCAAGCCGCGGCGGCGGCGGGTGCCCCCCTCGTCCCGGGCGTGGCGACCCGCCGCATGCGGCGCCGGCACGATCAAGGCCTGCGCTATCGCCACGGCGGAGCGCTCGCCCGCGCTGCCCAACGGGCCGACAACCAGGTCAGCGTCCCCCGCCGGACCGCGCGTCAGCCTGGCGCGCGGAGCGCGGCGGGGTCGATGCGGTAGACCCTGAGCGCGTTGTCGCGGAAGAGCGCGCGCCGCGTGGCCGGGTCCATGCCGCGCGTCGCCGCCTCGAAGCCGGCGAAGATCTCGCCGAAGCGGCCGACCAGCCCGTCCACCGGGAAGTTGCTCGCGAACATGCAGCGCGACGCGCCGAAGATCGCGATCGCGTCGCGCACGATGCGCGCGTTGCCGGCGCGCGGCCATGGCACTCCGGGCACGCCGATGCCGGAGATCTTCGCCACCACGTTCGGCTCCGTCGCGAGCCGCTCCATGGCGCGCCGCCAGAGCGCGAGGCCTTCCTCGCCGCGATCGGCCGGCAGGCCGGCATGGTTGAGGACGATCGCGGTGCCGGGGAAGTCGCGCGCGAGCTCCGCCGCCGCGTCGAGGTGCCACCAGGGCGCCTGCAGCTCGAAATGCAGGCCAAGGCCGGCGAGCAGCGCGTAGCCGTCGCGCCAGCGCCTGTCGTCCATGGAGCCGGGCGCGCCGCGCCGCGCGTCCTCGCGCCTGGCGGCGGATCGCGGCTTGTGCCGGATCGCGCGGACCAGGGGCGAGCGGGCCTGCGCGCGCAGCACCTCCGCGGCGTCCTCGCGGTCGAGCCAGGCCTGCGCGACGACGGCGCAGGGCAGCCCGTGCGCCGCGGCGACGCCCTCGACCCAGCGCGTCTCGCCCAGCGGGTCGCGCGGGTCCCATTCGGTCTCGACATAAACGGTGCCGACGACCGGAAGGCCGGCCGCGTCGGCGAGGTAGTCGGCGGGAAGATAGGGCCGGCGCAGGGCCGCGTAGTCGCCGTAGCGGAAGGGGATCGGAGGCTGCGCGCGCAGCCACGGGATGGGGTTGGCGACCGGGTCCCAGAAGTGCTGGTGCGCGTCGAGGATCCCGATCCCGTCTTCCGTCCAGCGCGCCTCGTCCATGATGCCCCCTCCGGTCCCTCGCGGCGGGGGCAGGGTAGGCGCGCGCGCCCGCCGCCGTCGATGGCCGCGGGCGCGCGTCCTCGCGGCGTCAGCCGCCCTGGCCGTGCTGGCCGTGGTGCTGGCCGCGCTGGTGGTGCATGCCGTGCCCGCCATGCATCGGGCGGGCCCGATGGCCCTCGTAGTTCTCCGCGAACGTCTTGCGCTGCGCCTCGTCGAGCGCGGGGAGGATCTTCTCCACCGCCGCGCGCATGCGGCGGGTGGTGTCGAGCATGGCCGACATGCGCCGCTCGCGCTCCGCGAGGCGCGCGGCGACGTCGTCGCGCGGCATGGCCGGCGCCGCGGCGGCGCAGAGCTCGCGCATCGGCGCGGCGGCCTGGCGGCTCTCGCGCGCGAATCCGTCCCAGGCGGCGCGCTGCGCCTCGGAAGGCTTCACCTTCGCCTCGATCCATGCGAGGCGCGCGGCAAGATGCGCGTCGAGGTCGGCGCACATGCGCTCGTGCATCGCGGCGTGGCGGTCGTGCTGGCGCGTCTGCGGCGCCGCGTCCTGGGCGAGGGCGCCGAGGGGCAGCGTGGCGGCGAAGGCGAGGGCGAGCAATCCGGTCTTCATGGTGGCGCTCCATGCGGTGGTTGCGACGCGACAGGTTTAGCGTGCGGCGCGCCGCGGTGCATGTCGGCGGGGTTTCGCAGTGTAACCGATCGTTACAACTCGCCCGGTGGAGCGCGGTTCCGCGCCGACTAGACTGCGCCCCATGACACGCGCCCCCAGCGTCCTCATCGTCGACGACGACCGCGAGATTCGCAGGCTCGTCTCGCGCTTCCTGGTGGAGAACGGCATGCGCGCGACGGCCGTCGCCGACGCGGCCGAGGCCGGGCGCGCGCTCGAGGCGGGCGACTTCGACCTCGTCGTCCTCGACATC
>CANMWW010000159.1 GCA_947500965.1 Alphaproteobacteria bacterium | reverse complement strand
GCCGCTGGCCGTTGTCGGTACGCAGGCGGAAGCCCTGCGCGTCCTTCCTCGAGAGCCCGATGCGGTCGAGCATCTCGTTGGCCTGCTTCTGGTCGAAGGTCGACCACTTCTCGCGCCAGCCCTGGCCCGGGAAGTAGGGAAGGGCCTCGCCGGGCGCGGTGGAGCCGGGGACGGCGACGCCGAGCCAGAAGGCCTCGTTGAGCTGCTTGCGGTCGAGGGCGAGCGACAGCGCGCGGCGGAAGTCCACGTTGCGCAGCCACTTCGCGATCTCGGGATCCGCGTCGTAGCTCTGGTTGAAGTAGTAGACCGCGTCGGAGCCGTTGAGCGCGAGGTCCAGGTGGACCTTGTAGCGGCCACGCGCCTGGTTCTCGAGGATCACCGGCAGCTTGCCGATGTCGATGTGGCGCTCCTGCAGGTCGTACTCGCCGGCCATCGCGCGCAGGTTCAGCACCTCGAGGTTCTCGGCCAGCGTCATGACGACGCCGTCGAGGTAGGGGAGCTGGTTGCCCGCGGTGTCGACCGCCCAGTAGTAAGGGTTGCGCTCCATGACCCAGGTCGCGCGGTTGATCGGCTGCACCGTCTTGAACGGGCCGAGCACCGGCAGCTCGGGATTGAGCGTCCAGTCCTTCTTGAAGTGCAGGCGCGCGACCCAGTTGTCGTAGCCCTCGGCCTTCGCCGCGGCGTTCGCCGCGTCGACGCCGCCCTGCACGTACTTCGGCAGGAACTGCTTGAGGTAGTGGGCCGGGGCGTAGGCGCCGTGGCTGCGCTTGTCCGACTGGCGGACGGCCTGGCCGCCGCCGATCAGCGTGTCGCCGGCCATCAGGTCCTCGAACAGGTAGAACGGCACGTCGAACTCGAAGTTCACCGTGAAGTCGTCCACCTTGACGATGCGCCCGGGCTTGCCCTGCGGCGACATGTCGGGGATCGGCGTCGGGACGATGTCCTTGTTGCCGTAGATGTCCTCGAACCAGAAGACGAAGTCGTTCGCGGTCATCGGCGTGCCGTCGGACCAGCGCAGGCCGCGGCGCAGGTTGAGCGTGAAGGTCTTGCCGTCATCGCTCATCTTCCATCCCTTCGCGAGGGACGGGTTCGGCTTGGCGCCGGTGTGGTCGACGAGGATCGGGCGGTCGGAGGCGTTGATGCGGTTGCCGTTCTCGTTGTCGCCCGGGCCCGTGAAGCCGCGGCGCCAGACGCCGCCGTACTTCCCGGTCTCCTGCACCGGCTTGATGACCATCAGGTCCTGCGGAAGGCGGTCCTTCACCGCGGGCAGCTTGCCCTGCCTCACGAGCTCGGCCAGCTGGGGCGCCTCGTTGAAGGCCTTCGGCCACTGGGCCTGGTCGGTGATGATCGTGATGCCTTCCGGCTTGCCCACGAGCCCGGACTGCGACAGCGCGCTCTGGGCCTTCGCCTCGAGCGCGGGCAGCAGCGAGATCGCGAGGGCCGTGCCCAGCGCGAGGCGCGCCAGGAATTGCCTGCGAGATTTCATGCGTCCTCCCTTTCCCGGCGGCCAGGCGGCCGTCCGGACCGGCGGGAGTAGACCGACTCCGGCGCGGGAGCGTCAAGCAAAAGGGCATGGCGAAGCATTGGGCATCGCCGCGCCGGTCGCATAGATTGCGCCGCGGTCGCGGGCGCAATTCCATCCCCCGCGCATGGCCATGGAGCAGCAGATGGGCAGGAAGATGAAGCGGGTCTTGATCACCGGCGCGGCCGGCGGCATCGGCACGAGCCTGCGGGGGCTGCTGCGCGGCGCCTATCCCGAACTGGTGCTGAGCGACCGGGTCGCGCCCGCCGACCTCGCGCCGGACGAGCGATTCGTGGCCGCCGACCTCGCCGACCTCGCCCAGGTCGAGTCGATCTGCGAGGGCGTCGACGGTATCGTCCACCTCGGCGGTCGCAGCGTCGAGGACAGCTGGGAGGAGATCCATCCCGCCAACATCGTCGGCTGCTACAACCTCTACGAGGCGGCGCGACGCAAGGGCGTGAAGCGCGTGATCTTCGCCTCGACCAACCACGTCGTCGGCTTCTACCGGCGCACCCGCCGGATCGACAACCGCGTGCAGCCGCGGCCCGACAGCCGCTACGGCGTCAGCAAGGCCTATGGCGAGGCGCTCGCCGCGCTCTACGCCGACAAGTACGGCGTCGAGAGCCTGTGCGTGCGCATCGGCAACTACGGCGACAAGCCGCTCGACAAGCGCCGGCTCAGCATGTGGCTCAGCCCGCGCGACTTCGTGCAGCTTGTGCGCATCGGGCTCGAGCACCCGGAGATCCACTTCGAGATCGTCTACGGCTCCTCGCATTGCGAGCGCGCCTGGTGGGACAATTCGAACGCCGAGCGGCTCGGCTACCGCCCGCAGGACGTCGCCGAGGACCACCGCGACGCGGCGCTCGCCGCCACGGCGGCCAATCCCGAGAGCGAGGTCTCCGCGACCTTCATCGGCGGCATGTTCTGCGACATGGAGTTCAAGGGCGACCTCGACCGCATCCGCTGACGCGATGGCCCCGCGCCCGCACCGTGCCGTCTTCGTCTCGCACGGCGCGCCGACGATCGTGCTCGACGGCTCGCCCGCCGCGCGCTTCCTCTCGGGGCTCGGCGCCGCGCTCGGCAGGCCGCGCGCGATCGTCGTCGCGACCGCGCACTGGACGACGCGGCGGCCCGCGGTCTCGACGGCCGCGCGGCCGGCGACGATCCACGACTTCGGCAACTTCGACGGCCGCCTGTTCGAGATGCGCTACCCGGCGCCGGGCGACCCCGCGCTCGCGGCCGAGGTCGCGCGGAGGATCGGCGCGGCAGGCATGGAATGCGACGTCGATCCGCAGCGCGGCCTCGACCACGGGGCCTGGACGCCCCTGATGCTGATGTACCCCGACGCGGACGTCCCCGTGGTGAGCCTCTCGGTCCAGCCGCACGAGGACGCGGCGCACCATGTCGCGCTCGGTCGCGCGCTGGCCGGGCTGGCGGCGGAGGACATGCTCGTCCTCGGCTCCGGCTCGGCGACGCACGACCTCCGGCGCTTTCGCGGGCAGGGCATCGGCGCCACGCCCGTCGACGACGCGCGGCGCTTCTCGACCTGGCTGCGCCGTGCCGCCGAGGAGGGCGACGAGGCAGCGATCGCCTCCGTCTGGGAGGCGCCCGACGCGCTGTCCAGCCACCCGACCACCGAGCACCTCTATCCCTTCCACGTCGCGTTCGGCGCGGGGCAGGGGCGCGGCGAACTGCTCCACCATTCCTTCGCCTACGGCATCCTCGCGCTCGACGCCTACGGCTTCGGCGGCGCCCGGGCCGCCTAGCACCGGCGGCGGGCGCGGCGAGATGCCGCGGTCGTGCGTCTCTTCGCGCTTGCACGCGCCCGGGCATCTCCATAGAAGCGGCCCCGGGCTAGGACCTCCCAACGGGTCCCGGCCATCTGAAAGGATGGCTCCATATGACGACCAGACCGAACGCCCGTCCGGGCGTGGCGAATTTTTCTTCCGGACCCTGCGCGAAGCGCCCCGGATGGACGCTCGCCTCCCTCGAGAAGGCCCTGCTGGGCCGCTCGCACCGCTCGAAGCCAGGCAAGCAGAAGCTCGCCGAGGTGATCGACCGAACGCGCGCCGTGCTCGGCATCCCCGCCACCCATCGCATCGCGATCGTGCCGGCGTCCGACACCGGCGCCGTGGAGATGGCGCTGTGGTCGCTGCTCGGCGCGCGCGGCGTCGACGTGCTGGCCTGGGAATCCTTCGGCGAGGCCTGGGCGGTCGACATCGTCAAGCAACTGCGCCTGCCCGGCGCGCGGTTGCTGAAGGCGCCCTATGGCGCGCTGCCCGACCTCGCGCAGGTCGACTTCGCGCGCGACGTGGTCTTCGCCTGGAACGGCACCACCTCCGGCGTGCGCGTGCCGGGCGGCGACTGGATCGCCCCGGATCGCGCTGGCCTGGCGATCTGCGACGCGACCTCGGCGGCCTTCGCGATGCGGCTGCCCTGGGACCAGCTCGATGTCGCGACCTGGTCCTGGCAGAAGGTGCTGGGCGGCGAGGGGCAGCACGGCATGCTCGTGCTCGGCCCGCGCGCCGTCGAGCGGCTTGAGGGCCACGTCCCGGCCTGGCCGCTGCCGAAGCTCTTCCGCATGACCTCCGGCGGCAAGCTCGTCGAGGGCCTGTTCCGGGGCGAGACGATCAACACGCCCTCCATGCTCGCCGTCGAGGACGCGCTCGACGGGCTGCGCTGGGCGGAGGGGATCGGTGGCCTCGACGCGCTGGTCGCGCGCAGCGAATCCAACCTTGCGGCGATCGAGTCCTGGGTCGCGCGGTCCGGCTGGGCCGGCTTCCTCGCGACCGACAAGGCGACGCGCTCCTGCACCTCCGTCTGCCTGAGGATCGTCGATCCGGCGATCCTTGCCCTCCCTGCCGAGGCGCAGGCCGCGTTGCCGAAAAGGATCGCGGCGCTGCTCGAGGCCGAGAAGGTGGCCTACGACATCGACGCGTATCGCGACGCGCCGCCGGGCCTGCGCATCTGGGCCGGCGCGACGATCGAGCGGGCAGACCTCGAGGCGCTCTTCCCCTGGCTCGACTGGGCCTTCGAGGAAGCGCGCGCCGGCCTGTCCCTCGCGGCCTGATTTCCCCTTCCTGCCAGACCAGCGGGAGCGCGGCGCGGCGACCTGGCCGCGCGCGCCCCGCGCAATCGATCGGAACCGACCCATGCCCAAGGTCCTCATCAGCGACAACCTCTCGCCGCGCGCCGTCGAGATCTTCCAGCGCCGCGGCGTCGAGGTGGAGACGCGCACGGGCCTGAAGCCGGCCGAGCTCGAGGCCATCATCGGCGACTACGACGGCCTCGCCATCCGCTCCGCCACCAAGGTGACGCCCGCGATCCTCGCGGCCGCCAGGCGGCTCAAGGTCGTCGGCCGCGCCGGCATCGGCGTCGACAACGTCGACGTGGCGGAGGCGACGCGACGCGGCATCGTCGTGATGAACACGCCCTTCGGCAACTCGATCACCACGGCCGAGCACGCGATCGCGCTGATGTTCTCGCTCGCGCGGCAGCTGCCCGCGGCGGACCGGTCGACGCAGGCCGGAAAGTGGGAGAAGAACAGGTTCATGGGCGTCGAGCTCACCGCCAAGACGCTCGGCATCATCGGCTGCGGCAACATCGGCGCGATCGTCGCCGAGCGCGCGCTCGGCCTGAAGATGAAGGTCGCGGCCTACGACCCGTACCTGACGCCGGAGCGGGCCCAGAAGCTGGGGGTCGAGAAGGTCGAGCTCGACGAGCTGCTGGCGCGCGCCGACTTCATCACGCTGCACACGCCGCTCACCGACGCGACGCGCGGCATCATCGACGCGGCGGCCCTGGCGAAGTGCCGCCGCGGCGTGCGCGTCATCAACTGCGCGCGCGGCGGCCTGGTCGTGGAGGAGGACCTGCTCGCGGCCCTCGAGTCCGGGCAGGTCGCGGGCGCGGCGCTCGATGTCTTCCCGGTCGAGCCGGCGACGGAGAGCCGGTTCTTCGGCCGCGACGACGTGATCTGCACGCCCCATCTCGGCGCCTCGACCGCCGAGGCGCAGGAGAACGTGGCGCTGCAGGTGGCGGAGCAGGTCTGCGACTTCCTGCTCGACGGCGCCGTCGTGAACGCCATCAACATGCCCTCGGTCACCGCCGAGGAGGCGAAGCAGCTCGGCCCCTACATGGCGCTCGGCGCGCGGCTTGGCACCTATCTCGGCCAGATCGCTGACGAGAACATCCGCGCGATCTCGGTCGAGTACGAGGGCGCGGCCGCGGAGATCAACCCGAAGCCGGTGACGGCCTGCGTGCTGGCCGGCCTGCTCTCGCAGCAGCTCGACAGCGTCAACACCGTCTCCGCGCCGGCGGTCGCGCGCTCGCGCAACATCGCCGTCACCGAGGCGCGGCACGACCGCCAGGTCGACTACCCGACGCTGCTGCGCGTGACGGTCGAGGCCGACGGCCACCGCAGGACGATCGCGGGCTCGCTCTTCGGCAACAGCCGCCCGCGCATCGTCGAGATCGCCGGCGTCGCCATCGAG
>CANMWW010000158.1 GCA_947500965.1 Alphaproteobacteria bacterium | reverse complement strand
CCGCGAGGTCCTGGGCAAGCTGCTCGGCCCGGGCGACTTCCTGCTGAACCTCTCGGTGGACGCCGCGTCCGTCGCGCTGATCGAGTTCGCGCAGGCGCGCGGCGCCTTCTACCTCGACACCTGCATCGAGCCCTGGGCGGGCGGCTACACCGACCCGTCCCTGACGCCGTCGCAGCGCTCGAACTACGCGCTGCGCGAATCGGCGCTGGCGCTGGCGCCGCGCTACGCAGGCGGCCCGACCACCGTGCTGACCCACGGCGCCAACCCGGGCCTCGTCTCGCATTTCGTCAAGGAAGCGCTGCTGGCGATCGCGGCCGATACCGGCCGCCCGGCCGCGGTGCCGTCCGACCGCGCGGGCTGGGCGGGCCTTGCGCGCGACCTCGGCGTCAAGGTCATCCACATCGCGGAGCGCGACACCCAGCGCGCCTCGGTCCCGAAGGCGCGCGGCGAGTTCGTCAACACCTGGTCGATCGACGGCTTCGTCGGCGAGGGCTCGCAGCCGGCCGAGCTCGGCTGGGGCTCGCACGAGCGCCATTTCCCGGCCGACGGAAGGCGCCACGAATTCGGCTGCGACGCGGCGATCTACCTGATGCGCCCCGGCGCCGGCACGCGCGTGCGCAGCTGGACGCCGCTCGAGGGCTCGTACAACGGGTTCCTGGTGACCCACAACGAGTCGATCTCGATCGCCGACTACTACACGCTGCGCGATGGCGGCGCGGTCGCCTACCGGCCGACCGTCCACTACGCCTACCACCCCTGCGACGACGCCGTGCTCAGCCTGCACGAGCTCGCCGGCAAGAACTGGGAGCTGCAGCCCCGCAAGCGCCTGATGATGGACGAGATCGTCGACGGCATCGACGAGCTCGGCGTCCTGCTGATGGGCCACGCGAAGGGCGCCTTCTGGTACGGATCGCGCCTCGGCATCGAGGAGACGCGCCGGATCGCGCCGCACAACAACGCCACCAGCCTGCAGGTCACCGCCGCCGTGCTCGGCGGCGCGATCTGGGCGATCGAGAACCCGCGCGCCGGCGTGGTCGAGGCCGACCAGCTCGACCATCGCCGCGTGATGGAGATCGCGCGGCCCTACCTCGGCGAGATGGCTGGCGTATATAGCGACTGGACTCCGCTCGACGGCCGCGAGTCGCTGTTCCCCGAGGAGCTCGACCGCGACGACCCGTGGCAGTTCAAGAACTTCCGCATCGGCTGAACCTCGAACAAGAAGAAGAAGAGGAGACCAGGAAGAGATGACCAAGAAGATCCAGCGCTTCCTCGCCGAGCAGCGTCCCGCGACGCCCTGCCTCGTCGTCGACCTCGACATCGTGGCCGATGCCTACAGGAAGCTGCGGACGGCCGTCCCGACGGCGGGCATCTACTACGCGATCAAGGCGAACCCGGCGCCGGAGATCCTGAAGCTGCTGGTGCGCCTCGGCTCGTCCTTCGACACGGCGAGCGTGAACGAGATCGACATGGTCCTGGCCGCCGGCGGCTCCGCCGACCGGATCAGCTACGGCAACACGATCAAGAAGAAGAGCGACATCGCGGCGGCGCACGAGCGCGGCGTGAAGCTCTTCGCCTTCGACAGCGGGGCCGAGCTCGACAAGCTCGCCGAGGCCGCGCCCGGCGCGAAGGTCTTCTGCCGCATCCTCACCTCCGGCGTCGGCGCCGACTGGCCGCTCAGCCGCAAGTTCGGCTGCGAGATCGAGATGGCGCGCGACCTGCTGGTCGAGGCGGCGGCGCGCGGCGTGGTGCCGCACGGCGTCTCCTTCCATGTCGGCTCGCAGCAGAAGGACCCGCAGGCCTGGGACGACGCGATCGCGCAGGCGGCGTGGATCTTCCAGGAGTGCGAGGCGCGCGGCGTGAAGCTGTCGATGCTCAACATCGGCGGCGGATTCCCGGCGCGCTATCGCCGCGACATGCCCGCGATGGCGGCCTATGGCGAGGCGATCCACGAGTCGCTCAGCCGCCATTTCGGCAACAACATCCCGGAGATCATCGTCGAGCCGGGCCGCCAGATGGTCGGCGACGCCGGCATCATCCAGACCGAGGTCGTGCTGATCTCGCGCAAGGGCCGCAACGACCCGCGGCGCTGGGTCTACCTCGACATCGGCAAGTTCGGCGGCCTGGCCGAGACGATGGACGAGGCGATCCAGTACCCGATCTCGACGCCCCGCAAGGGCAAGCTGGAGCGCGTCATCCTGGCGGGCCCGACCTGCGATTCCGCCGACGTGCTCTACGAGAAGGCGGACTACCGCATGCCGATCGACCTGCAGGTCGGCGACAAGCTCGAGATCCGCAGCACCGGCGCCTACACGACCACCTACGCTTCGGTCGCCTTCAACGGCTTCGAGCCGATCAAGACCTACTGCGTCTGACGCGAAAACCTCTCCAGGGCTGGAATGCGACCGCGCATTCCAGCCCTGGAGGGACTTCACCCCGGCCCGGGCAGCTCCACGGCGAGGCGCAGGCCGAAGCGGAGCTCGAGGTCGCGCTTCTCCAGGTCCGGGCCGCTCGCCTCGTTGCCATCGCGCCGCGCAAGGTCCTGGACCGTCTGCCCGCGCAGCAGCACCACGATCTCGGTGCCGTCCTCGATCGCCAGCGGGAATTCGTGCCAGGTGCCGACATGCATCGCGAGGCCCTGGTCGCCCGCGAAGACGAAGGCCGCCGCGCGGTCGAGGTCCGGCAGGTCGCCCTCGGAGGGCGGCGCGAGGATCATCGCGAAGGGCTTGCCGCCGAGCGGGATGAAGGCCTGCGTGTGCAGGAAATGCCGCTCGAGCCAGAGCGCCTCCATCGGTCGGCGCCGAAGCCGCGCGACCGAAAGCTCGATGTCGGCGTCGTTCACCAGCCGCGCCGGCTTGCGGATCTCGAGCGCGTCCCCATAGAAGGCCGAGCGGATCGGCGCGACGCGATCGTCGCTCGCCACCAGCGCGCCGAAGGGCGCGATCGCCTCTGGCGTCGCCGGGATGGCACGCAGCACACGCCGGCGGATCGCGGCCTGCGTCATGGCCGCCGCCAGAAGGGCTGGCGCGCGCGCTGGCGCTCGAGCAGCGCCTCGTCGAAGGGCTCGAGCTCGTAGCCCAGCGGCTGCGGCGGCCTGTCCTCGTAGCCGGTCTCCTGCTCGACCACCCTGCGCACGCGCGCATCGACGTAGTAGGCGGTGTAGGCGGCGGCGACGAGGCGCTCGAATGCGGCGGGCCGCGCGGCCTCGATCGCGCGCAGCGCCTCCTCGCGCGCATCCGCGTCGAGCGACGCGAAGCCGGCGGGCAGCGCCGCCAGCAGCGCCGCGCCATCCTCGCCCAGTTCCGCGCCGACCTCCGCTGCAAGGCCCAGGTCGCCGGCCGATGGCCAGGCCCCCTCGCCCGGCAGCAGCGTGCCGAGCACCGCATCCATCAGGGCCATGTCCGGGCTCATCCTTCCCTCCCCAGCCGCGCCGCGATCGCGTCGGCCATGCGCAGCGCCAGGGCCTGGATCGTCGGCGTCGGGTTGACCGCGCCCGAGGTCACGAAGACGCTGCCATCCGCGATCGCGAGGTTGGCGACCTCGTGGCAGCGTCCATCGGGGCCCACGACCGAGCTCGACGGATCCTCGCCCATGCGCGCGGTGCCGAGGAAGTGGAACCCAGCCTGCCGGCTCAGCGGGTTGACGACGACGTCGACCGCGCCGGCGGCGCGCAGCGCCTCGCTCGCCCGCGCGATCCCGAAGTCGAGCAGCCTGCGGCTGTTCACGCCGAGGCGGTAGGACAGGCGCGGCGCCGGAACGCCCGCCGCGTCGACGCGCACGGGGTCGAGCGTGACGCGGTTCGCCTCCTCGGGCAGGTCCTCCGCCGTCACGGTCAGCGTCGCGGTCCGCGCGAACTGGCGCGCGAATTCCCGGTGGTGTCCCCTGCCCCAGCCGATGCGGCGCATGTAGCCGCCCAGCGCCGTGGCCACGGGCCCGGATCCGCGCAGCATCTGCAGCTGCACGCCGCGCACGCAGCCGCGCGCCGCGTCGGTCTCGTAGAATTCCTGGCTGTAGAGCGCGCAGGCGAAGGGGCCCTTGTGGCCATCGAGCCGCGCGTCGAAGACGCCGGTGACGATGGCCGTCGGGTGGTGCATCAGCCGGCGGCCGACCAGGCCGCTGCCATTGGCAAGGCCGCGCGGATGATGCGCGTCGGCCGACGCGAGCAGCAGGCGCGGCGTGCCCATGCCGTTGGCCGCGAGGACGACGAACTCGCTCTCGACGCGCCGCCGCTCGCCCGTGGCGTCGACGAACTCGATCGCGCCGATGCGCCGCCCGGCCTCCGCCGTCGCCAGGCGCGTGACGCGCGCGCCCGTCACCAGCCGCGCGCCTGCCGCGATCGCGGCCGGCCAGTACGTGTTGTCGTTGCTCGCGCGCGCGCCGCGCACGCAGCCGACGCCGCAGGGCCCGCAATTGTTGCAGGGCGCGCGGCCGGGGCGCGGGCGCGTGAGGATCGCCGCGTCGGACGGCCACCAGTGCCAGCCCAGCGCATCGAAACCCGAGGCGAGGCGCCTGCCGCCCTCCCCGAGCGGCAGGGGCGGGTCGCGCGGCGCGAGGCGCGGCGGGTTGCCCGGGTCGCCCGCGAGGCCCGCGACGCCCGTCATCTCGTCGTTGAGGTCGTACCAGCGCTCGAGCTCGTCGTAGGAGACGGGCCAGTCGTCGGCGACGCCGTCGAGGCTGCGCACGCGGAAATCGGAGGGGCGCAGGCGCGGGAAATGCGCGCCCCAGCGCAGCGTGCCGCCGCCGACGCCGTTGAAGGCCGCGGGCTGGATCGGCGTGTCCTCCGCGGCGACCGGGTAGTCCTCCTTCGCGCGGCGGATGTTCGGGTCGGGATGGAAGCGCGTCTGCAGCGCGCGCTCCCATCCGTGGCCGCGCGAGGGGCTGCGCGCCTGGTCGAGCCAGCCGCCCTGCTCGAGGCAGAGCACGTCGATGCCGGCCCGCGCAAGGCGCCAGGCGACGGCAGCGCCCGAGGCGCCGGCGCCGACGATCGCGACCGTGGCGCGCAGCGCGGCCGTCACTTCGCGCGCCGCGCCTTCCCCTTGCCGCGCGTCGCCTTGCGGCCCGCCGCCGGCAGCTTCTGCGGGACCCAGCCACGGCCGGCCTTCATCTCCTTCAGCGCCTTGCACGCCGCCTCGAAGGCCGGCATGCCGGCGGGCAGGCCCGCGAGGAACGCGGCCTCGTAGACCTCCTGCCAGGTCGCGCCATGCTTGATCGCGCGCGCCGCGGCCCATTCGATGCCCTCGCGGTCGCCCTTCACCGCCGTCGTGATGCCGACCATCACGAGGAAGCGCGTCTTGAGGTCGAGCGCGCGGTCCTCGCCGGGGCCGAAGATCACGTAGGACGACAGCGCCCCGTAGCGCTTGAGGAACTCGGGGTTGGTCTCCGCCAGCGCGTCGTGCAGCGGCAGCGTGTAGCCGCGCACCTTGCGGATCTCGTCCAGTGCCTTCTTGCCCTCTGGCGTCATGTCGCTCGCTCCTGTCCTGGCTGTGTCGTCGGTTCAGATCTCGCGCGCGGCGATCTCGCCCTCGCGGATGGCGTCGCTCGCGCGGCGCGGCGCCATGGCGTCGCCGACGAGCCTGAGCTCGAGGCCGCGGGCGCGGTCGGGGAGCAGTTCGTGGAAGAGGCCGTCCTCGGCCGAGGCGCCCAGCATCATGACGACGCCATGGACCGGCGTGCGTCGCTCGACCGCGCCGGTATAGACGTCGCGCAGCTCGATCCAGTCCGGCCCGATCGCCGTCGGCTCCGCGTCGACCGTGAAGCGCACGCCCATGCGCTTGAGCATGCCGTGGACCTTGCCCCAGTCGCGGCTCGAGGCGAGGTCCGGGGAGGCCTGGCCGAGCTGCGTCACGAACTCCACCGCGTGGCCCTTCGACGCGAGGACCTCCGCGACCACGGCGCCCTGCCTGCCTCCGAGCGCATCGACGACGACGACGCTGGGCCCGAGCGCGGGCTCGTCGCGCAGGTAGTCGATGTAGGACAGGACATGCGGCTGGTCGGCGCCGGGCAGCGACGGGCCGCTCCAGCGCTCGGG
>CANMWW010000157.1 GCA_947500965.1 Alphaproteobacteria bacterium | reverse complement strand
CTCGTGCGCGCCGACAATGGCGAGCGCTTCGACGGCCCCTTCCGCGACGCGGTGGGCCACGACGCGGGTACGCTCGGCGAGTTCGCGCATTTCATGCGCGACAGGCATGTCGCGCGCATGGCGCCGGTCGACCCGGCCCTCCTCGATTTCCTCGCCGACGTCCTCGCCACCGTCGGCGCGCAGGAAGCCATCCTGCTCTCCGGCTATCGCGCGCCGGAGACGGAGGCCCGGATCGCGACGACGCGCTTCGCTGCGCTCGAGCGCAGCCCGCACGTGCAGGGGCGCGCCATCGACTTCACCATCGCGCGCCGCCTGCAGGACTCCGCGGACGCCGCGCGCGCGATGAAGCGGGGCGGCGTCGGCTGGTACCCGGGCTCGCGCTTCGTGCATCTCGACACCGGCGCGCCGCGCCACTGGGTGCTCGCGGGCGACGGCCTGCGCGGCGCGCTCGGGCTGCGCGCCGCGCGCCATCGCGACCTCGCGCTCGAGGAATGCAGGCGCGATCCGGCGCGTCGTGCCTCCTGCGGCGCACCGGCGCCGCGCGGCCCGGCGCGCTAGCGCTGCGCCTTCACGCGCCCGCGCGGCGCAGCAGTTCCGCGTGCAGCGCGTCCGGGACGTCTATGCCGTCGCTCTCGGCGCGTGCGCGCAGCTCAAGCCGGCGCGCGCCCGGGATCCGCGTGCCCGGCTGGGCGAGGATGGCGGCGCAGAGCTCCTCGACGCGCACGCCGAAGCCGTCGCCGCCGAAGCGCGCCGGATCGACGAGCAGGAAGAACTGGCCGACGCGTGGCGGCCCGCCCGCGGCGTCGAAGAAGGAACTCGCCTCGTGGCCGAAATGCGAGCCCGTGAGCGCGGCAGCCAGGATCTCCACCATCATGACCAGCGCGGCGCCCTTGGCCTCGCCCATGGGCAGCATGGCGCCAGCCAGCGCCGCCTTCGCGTCGGTGGTCGGCCTGCCCTCGGCGTCGAGCGCCCAGCCCTCGGGAATGGCCTCGCCGCGCTGGGCGGCGAGCATGACCTTGCCGCGCGCGACCTTGCTGAGGCTGAGGTCGATCACCAGCGGCGGCGCGCCGCGCAGCCTCGGGCAGGCGAAGGCGATGGGGTTCGTGCCGAACAGCGCCTTCCTGCCGCCCCAGGGCGCGATCGCGGCGGGCGAGTTGCCGAAGGCGAGCGCGACGAGGCCGCGCCGCGCGGGCTGCTCGACATGGAACCCGGCCATGCCGAAATGATGCGAGTTCGCCACCGCCATGCCGGCGACGCCGGAGGCGCGCGCCATTCCGCCCGCGCGCGGCATGCCCCGCGCGATCGCGGGATAGGCGAAGCCATCGGCGGCGTCGACCATGAGCGCCGTGGGCCCCCTGTCCTGCAGCACGGGCTCGGCGTCGCCACGCACCTTCCCCGCGGCCACCTGGTCGGCATAGGCCGGCACGCGGCTCAGGCCATGGCCCGGCTGGCCGTCCGCCTCGGCGGCGACGAGGGCGCGCGCGACGTCGATGGCGTTGTCGTGGCTGGTGCCGCTGGCGACGAGTGCGCCGATTGCAAGGCTCTCGGCCTCCGCGAGGGTGATCCGCATGCGTTCCTTCCGGGTTGGCGCGGCTGCGCGGGACTCGCGCGCGCGGCCCCTAGAAGAACACCAGCGCCGTGCCCGAGGCGAGCAGCAGCACGAGGATCACCTGCCGGAAGCGCCGCTCGTCGATGCGGGCGCAGAGCCGCATGCCAAGGAGGACGCCCGCGAGGATCGCGGGAACGGTCAGGGCGAACCGCCGCAGGTCGCCCGCGTCGACGCCGCCGGCCGCCGCGAGCGAGGCGAGCGACAGCAGCTGGATCGCGAGGATGTAGGGCTGGAACACGGCGCGCTGGACGTCGCGGCTCCAGCCGCGCAGCCCGCACCAGACCGTGGGCAGGGCGCCGGAGAGGCCCGCGAGGCCGCCGAGCACGCCCCCCGCGAAGCCGACCGCCGCGTCGGCGCCCCTGCCCCCGGCCTCGCGGATGCGGAAGCCGGGCGCGGCCAGCGACCAGGACGCATAGGCGACCAGGAAGCCTCCCACCGCGTCGCGCACGAGTTCCTTCGGCACGACGCCGAGCGCCAGCGTGCCGAGCGGCACCCCGGCGACGCCCGCGAGCAGGAAGGGCAGCAGGCGCCTGCGATCCATCGCGGCGCGGAAGCGCCAGATCGTGAAGCACTGCGCCATCGACGAGCCGAGCAGGATGAGCACCGCGGCCTCGCGCGGCGGCAGCACGTGCAGGAAGACGGCGGAGGCGACCAGCGCGTAGGCGAAGCCCGCGAGGCCCGAGGCGAAGGCGCCGAGCAGCGTCCCGCCGAGGACCACGAGCAGGTCGGTCTGGATGTCCAAGCGACCTCCGGCCGGCCGGTCGGCGGGGCGGGCGCCCTGCCCGCCCCGCGCCGGTTCAGGCGCTCTGGTAGAGCTTGGTCATCACGAACTCGCGATGGCCCAGCGCCTCGGCGCAGGTGAGCCTGCCGTTGCAGGTCCGCACCATGATGTCGATCAGCGCGTCGCCCGCCTGGTCGAGGTTCATCTCGCGGCGCAGGATGCCGGAGACGTCGAGGTCGATGTGCTCGGGCATGAGCCGCGCGGTCTTCGGGTTCGCCGTGAGCTTGATCACCGGCTCGATCGGGTTGCCGATGACGTTGCCCTGGCCGGTCGGGAAGAGATGCACGACGAAGCCGGCCGCGGCCTGCAGCGTCACGCATTCCGCCGCCGCCGAGGACGTGTCCATGAAGTAGAGGCCGGAGCCCTTGCGCGGCTCCTCGGCCGGCGCGAGCACGTCCACGTACTTCGTCCTGTGCCCGATCTTCTGGAAGTTGCCGAAGGCCTTCTCCTCGATCGTCGACAGGCCGCCCGCGATGTTGCCCTTGGTCGGCTGCGACTCCGAGAGGTCGTTCGTCTTGTGGCGGTTGACGACGTCCTGGTAGGCATTGAACACGGCCATGAACTTCGCGGCCACGTCCTTGTCGAGCGCGCGCTTGGCGCACTCGACCTCGGCGCCCGTCAGTTCGGTGGTCTCGCCGAAGCAGGTGGTGGCGCCCATCGGGTCGATCTTGTCGATCAGGTTGCCGACGGTCGGGCAGGACGCGAGGCCGGAGGTCGTGTCGGACTCTCCGCACTTGGTGGAGACCCAGAGCTCGTCCATCCAGCACTCCTCGCGCTGGAGCTCCGTGGCGTCCATCAGGAACTGCTGCGCGCGACGGCTGGCCATCTCGATGACCTTGAGGTCGCCATGGCCCTCGATGGCGAAGCCGGCCACGGGCTTGCCGCTCTTCGCGATGCCCTCGACCACGCGCCCGGTCCAGCCGGGCTCGATGCCGATGACGATCACCGCGGCGACGTTCGGGTTCGTCCCGGTCCCGATCAGCGTGCGGAAATGCAGCGCCAGGTCCTCGCCGAACTGCAGCCGCCCATAGGCGTGCGGCAGGGCCAGCGTGCCCTTGATGTTGTTGGCCACGGCCTCGCAGGCCGCGTTGGACAGGTCGTCCAGCGGCAGGATGATCACGTGGTTGCGGACGCCGACGCGCCCGTTGGCGCGGCGATAGCCCATGAAGCGGATGCGGTCGCGGCTGCGCGCGCGCCTGGAGACGATGGCCGGGGCGCCGGCCTTGCGCTTGGTCACGGCCATCTCACCACCTCTTCGTCTTGATGTTGTGCACGTGCACGTGGCGGCCCTTGCCGGCCGGGTCGACGACCTTGCCGATGTCGTGGCCGTACTTGAAGACGGTGTCGCCCTTCTTCAGGTCGCGCAGCGCGATCTTGTGGCCGAGCGGCACGGCGTCGAGCGCCTTCACGACGATCGTCCCGTCCCCCTCCATCACCCAGCCGGTGAGCTTCTGGCCCGGCTTGACGTCCTCGACCACGACCACGCCGACATTGTCGGCCTTGTCGTGCACGATGAAATGCGTTGTCGGCATGTCG
The DNA here is from genome assembly GCA_947500965.1 of Alphaproteobacteria bacterium. Taxonomy (GTDB): domain Bacteria; phylum Pseudomonadota; class Alphaproteobacteria; order CACIAM-22H2; family CACIAM-22H2; genus CAIOSQ01. The sequence continues at coordinate 2,143 of CANMWW010000157.1, read as the reverse complement.
CTCCTCGCGCGCGTGGCGCGGCCCTGGAAGGCCGCCTGCAAGGCACCCTAGGTTCGCCGCGCCGCGTGGTCAACGAAACCGCCCGGCGCGGCCCGCGTGCACGCTAGGATCGCATGATGGACCACCACCCCCCCGAAGCCCTCGTGCTGCGCGCGGGCGACCTCAGCCTCGAGCTCTCTCCAGCCGCGGGCGGCACGATCGTCGGCCTCTGGCACGCGGGGACCGCGCTGATGCGCGCACCGGACCGCGCGCTCCTGCGCGCCGGTAACCCGCGCGGCGCCGCGAGCTGGCCGCTCGTGCCCTATTCCAACCGCGTGCGCGACGCGCGCTTCGCGTGGAGGGGCCGGACGATCGAGCTCGCCCGCGACGCGCTCGGCGGCGACCATGCGATCCATGGCAATGGCTGGCGCCGGCCGTGGGTGGTGGAGGACCGGAGTCCCTCCGCCGCGATGCTCGTGCAGCGCCACGAGGCCGACGGCTTCTGGCCCTTCGCCTGCGAGGCGCGGCAGGGCTTCGCCCTCGATGCCGGTGGCGCGACGCTCTGGATGGCGGTCACCAACACCGGCGACGGCGACATGCCGGCCGGCCTCGGCCACCATCCCTATTTCCGGCGCAGCAAGGACGCGCGGCTGCGCGTCGGGCTCGGCAAGATGTGGGAGGGCGACGAGGCCGGGTTCCCGCTGCGGCGCGTGCCCGTTCCCGCGCGCTTCGACTTCTCCGCGGGGCGCGAGGTCGACCCTGTCGACCTCGACGCCGTCTTCGTCGGCTGGACGCGCCCCGCGCGCATCGAATGGCCGTCGGAGCGGCTCGTGCTCGAGATCTCCGCCTCCGCGGTCTTCGGCAGGCTGGTCGTCTTCGTGCCGCCCGGGAAGCCCTTCTTCGCGGTCGAGCCGGTGAGCCACGACACCGACGCCTTCAATCGCCCTGGCGAGGATGGCGGCCTGCGCGTGCTCGCGCCCGGAGAGACGCTGCAGGGCGAGATGCGCTTCGCCGTGTCGCGCGGCTGACGCCCGCGCCTCAGCCGCCGAAGTCGCGCGCCTTCGCCCGCAGCGTCGCGTCCTGCGCGAGCCTGAAGCGCAGCACGCGCTGGGTCGGACCGTAGGGCACCTCGTCGACGACCGCGACGTAGCGCGGCAGCTTCGCCGGCGCGAGGCGCGCGCGCAGATGCGCGTGCACGGCCTCCGCGGACAGCGATGCCCCGGCGCGCGGCACGACCGCGAGCAGGATGTCGTCCTCGCCAAGGTCCGACGGCACCGCCACCGCGGCGGCCTCGCCGACATCCGGGACGGTCAGCGCGGCCTGGTCGATCTCCGCCGCGGCGACGTTCTCGCCGCGGCGGCGGATCATGTCCTTGTCGCGCGCGACGAAGGCGAAGGTGCCGGCGGAGGTCTCGCGCACGCGGTCGCCGGTCACGAAGTAGCCGTCGCGGAAGGCGGCGCGCGTCTGCTCCGGCGCCTCGAAATAGCCCTGCATCGCGAGCTCCGTGCGCACGAGCAGCGTCCCCGCCTCCCCCGGCGCGACGTCGCGACCGTCCTCGTCGACGACGCGCAGCTCGCCGAAGGCACGGCCGTCGGGATGGCGGCACACGCGGCCCATCGTGCCGGGCACCGGCTCCACGCCGTAGGGCTGCGCCAGGATCCCGGGCACCTCGGACATGCCGTAGCCCTCGGCGATCCGGCGCACGCCGAACTCCTCGCGGAAGGCCTGCTGCACGTCCGCGGGCATCGGGACGCAGTAGACGCGGTCCAGCGCGTGGCCAGCCACGAACTCGGCGCGCGGCCGCAGCGCGAGGATCTTGCCGATCGAGCCGAGCATGTTGACCTGCGTCGCGCCGCTCGCGGCGACGAGCGGCCAGAAGCGCGAGGCGCTGAACCTCCCGCCGAGCACGAGCGTCGCGCCCGCCGCCAGCGCGCCGCCGAGCGAGTAGAACAGCGCGTTGACGTGGAACATCGGCAGGATGCACAGCATCCGGTCGCCGGGCTGCAGCCATTGCCGCTCCACGAAGCCCTCGCCCGCCACCACGAAGCTGCGATGCGCGTGCATCACGCCCTTGGGCACGCCGGTCGTGCCGGAGGTGAAGAGAACGAGGCACGTGTCCGCGGGACCGGGCCGGGGATGGCTCGCGGGCAGGCGCGGCGCGTCG
>CANMWW010000156.1 GCA_947500965.1 Alphaproteobacteria bacterium | reverse complement strand
GAGCTCGCGCCGGCGATGGTTGACCTCGACCACCAGCTGGTAGGTGATGCCCTCGTAGCCCTGCGGGACGACCGCGATGCCCGGCACGGCGGAGATCCGCGCGAGGTCGGCGAGCGGCACCGCGGAGAACGCGCTGAGCTGGACCTGGTTGGCCTCGAGCGCCGAGGCGACCGCCGCGCGATCCGGCAGGACGCGGAAGACGATGCCGTCGAGATACGGCCTGCCGGCCTCGCGATAGGCCGGGTTGCGCTCGAGCCGGTAGTACTCGCCGGGCCTGTGCTCGACGAAGCGGTACGGCCCGGTTCCCACGAGCCTGCGGTTCGCGGGATTGGCCGCGATGTCCGTGCCCTCGTAGAGATGCCGCGGCAGCACGGAGGTCAGCGCGGGCAGCGCGTTGCGCACGAGCTGGAACGGCGTCGGCGTGGAAAAGCGGAAGATCGCGGTCGAAGGGTCCGGCGTCTCCACGGCCTCGAGGTCGCGGAACACGGCGCGCCCGAGGTTCTGCAGCTTGCGCCAGACCTCCAGCGCGGAGAAGGCGACGTCGGCGGAGCCGAAGGGCCGTCCATCGTGCCAGGACACGCCCTCGCGCAGCCGGAACGTCACGCTGCGCCCGTCCGCCGAGCCGCTCCACGCGGTGGCGAGCCGCGGCGAGAGCCCGTCGCCGTCGCGCGACATCTCCGCCAGCGGCTCGATCACCTTGCTGGCGACGAAGAACACGCCGTTCGAGGCGACGATCGCCGGGTTGAGGTTTCGCGGCTCGCCGTCCGCGGCCACGAAGAGGGTGCCGCCGCGGCGCGGCGCCTGCCCGCGCGCGCAGGGCGCGGCGAGCATGGGCGCGCCCGCCGCGGCGCCCAGCAGCGCGCGGCGGCGCAACGACGCTGCCGCCGCGCCCATCCGCGCGTCAGCGCCGCTTGCGCGGCGCCGCCTTCGCGCCGCCGGCGCGACGCGGCGGCGTGTAGTCCGTGCCGAGGTGGAAGAGGCAGTCGCCCCGCTCCGTGCGGCCGGGCACGCGCATGCAGAGGACGAGGCCGTCGCGCGCGAAGCGGGCGAGCGAGGGCTTGCGCCAAGGCGTGTCGTGGAAGTGGATGAGCGCGGCGGGCTGGCCCTTCTTCACCTCGGCGCCGATCTCGGCGAGGGGCTCGAAGACGCCGCCATCGGGCGCGTAGACGAAGTAGTCGTCGCCGCCGACCTCGACCAGGCGGACCGGCGGCGGCGGCGGCACCTTGCCCTTGTAGACGCCGACATGCGCGAGCAGGCGCTTGATGCCGTCCTCGGCGACCTTGAGGATCGACGGCGTCACCTTGCCCGTGCCGCCGAGCTCCGTGCCCATCGTCTCGACGCCCTTGCGCATCGCGCCGGCGCTGAGCGTGCGGTCCTCGCCCTGGGTCTGCTGGGGCTTCGACGAGAAGTAGCCGATCGGCGCGCCGAAGACGCGCAGCCGCTCAAGCGCGCGCTCGAAGCGCTCGGGATCGGGGTCGCGCCCGCAGAGCGACGACGGGAGGTACATCAGCGAGCTGCCGCCGGAGTGGAAGTCGAAGGCGAAGTTGCAGCCCGGCAGGAGCACGTGCTCGATGTAGTACGCGATCTGCTGAGTCACCGTGCCGTCGGGGTTGCCCGGGAAGGAGCGGTTCAGGTTGCCGTCGTCGATCGGCGACGTGCGCGTGCCGGCCATCGCGGCCGGGAAGTTCGAGGACGGCAGGATGATCACCTGGCCGCGGATGTCGGACGGGCGCAGCTCGCGGATGAGCTTGCCCAGCGCGACCTGGCCCTCCCACTCGTCGCCGTGGTTGCCGGCGTTGAGCAGGACCTTCGGGCCGTCGCCGTTGCGGATCGACACGATGGGGATCGGCAGCCAGCCATAGGCGGAGCGATGCACCGAGTGCGGCAGCCGCACGAAGCCGGCATGCTTCCCGTTGCGGTTGAGGTCGATCGTCGCGCTGAGACGGCTTGGCCTGGTGTCGGACATTTCCCCTCCGGTTCCTTGGTGCGCGCAAGATGCCGCACGCGGGGCGGCAGCGTCGAGTGCGAAGTCTCGCGCGGGCGTCATCGCACTTGCGGCGGCGTGGCGCAGTCCCGAATATGCGCGCGCCCGGCGCGAGCCGCCGGCGCGCTCCGCAGGACAGAAGGAAGGATCTCGACGATGAAGCGCAGCCTGATTGCCGCCGCGTTCGCGAGCGCGCTCGCCTCGGCGGCCTCCGCCCAGACGCTGGAGTGGAAGTTCAACAACTCCTACGCCCCGACCCGCGCGGAGTCCGGGCACGTGCGCGACTTCGCGGCCGACGTGAAGCGGCTCAGCGGCGGCGCCTTCTCCATCAACGTGCTCGAGGGCGGCGCGATGAACCTGCGCGACGCCGACGCGCTGCGCTGGATGCAGCAGGGCACGCCGGAGATGGGCTTCATCTGGCCGCCCTTCATCGGCCGCGACGCGCCCGACCTCGCCTCGCTCTACGTCTACGGCTCCGTCTCGAGCGCGGAGGAGCACCTCAAGGCGCTGCCCGAGCTCAAGAAGATCCTGGCGGAGGGCATGGCGCGCTGGAACATCGAGGCGATCGGCTTCATGGGCCTGACGATCCTCGACGCGTCGATCTTCTGCCGCCAGCCCGTCTCGACCCTCGAGCAGCTGCGCCGCGTCAAGCTGCGCGTCGGCTCGCGCGAGCAGGTGGAGACCTTCGCCGCGCTCGGCGTCGCCGCGCAGATCGTGCCGCAGCAGGAGCTCTACTCGGCGATGCAGACGGGCGTCGTCGACTGCGCGCTCTACCCCGCGCGCATCCTGCACACGATCTCGCTGCAGGAGGTCGCCAAGCACGCGAGCTACAGCGGCTTCCCCTTCCCGCCCGTGCCCTACGTGATGATGGCGCACCAGGCGAAGTGGAAGGCGCTGCCCGCGCAGCACCGCAAGTCCGTGGCCGACGCGATCGAGCTGCTCGAGAAGCGCTCCTTCGACTTCACCAAGGACGCGCAGGAGGAGAAGGAGGCCCGCGCCAGGCTCGCCTCGCAGGGCGTGACGTGGCACCCGGACTTCTCCGCCGCCGACCAGGGCGCGATCCGCGAGGCCGCGCTCAAGACCTGGGACAAGATCGCGGCCGAGGCCGGCAAGACCGGCCCGGAATACCGCCAGCGCATCCTCAAGGCGCTGGGTCGCTGAGCACCGGCGCGCGCGGGGGGGACGGGATGGAATCCATCGGCAGGATCCTGGACCTCGTCGCGCGCGCCCTCGCCGCGATCGCCGCCGCCGCGGGGGCGGCGATCTTCGCCTTCATCCTGGCGGCGGTGGTGATGCGCTACGTCGTCAGCGCGCCGTTCCGCTTCACCGAGGAACTCTCGGGACTGCTGCTCGCGATGATGGTCTTCCTCGCGATGCCGCTGGCGCTGGTCCGGGACCTCAACATCCGCGTCACCCTCGTGACCGGCGCCATGCCCCGCATGGCGCGGCGGGTCGCGTGGATCGCGTCGGAGCTGATCCTCGTCGCCTTCGCGGCGATCTTCGCCTGGCAGTCCTGGAACCTGGCGGAGTTCCACATGCGCCTCGGGCTGCGCTCCGAGCAGGCGCGCCTCGAGCTCTGGCCATGGCTCGCGGTGATGACCGCCTGCGTCGCGCTGTGCGGCGCGATCGGCGCGTGGAAGGCGACGCGCCCCCCGCCCTCGGGCGGCGGCATGCACATCTGAGGCTGGCGCGCCCATGGTCTTCTGGACGCTCTTCGGCGGCCTCGCCGCCAGCGTGCTCTCCGGCGCGGTGCTCGGCGCCGCGCTCGGCCTGACCGGCTTCGCCATCCTCTGGTTCCACGCGGAGGGCGCGCTGCAGATCGGCGTGCAGGCCGTCTGGAACATGCTCACGACCTACACGCTCACCGCGGTGCCGCTCTTCATCCTGCTGGGCGACGTGCTGGTCGCCAGCGGCCTCGCCGCCGGCGTCTACCGCGCGCTCGCGCCGGTGTTCGCGCGCGTGCCGGGCGGGCTCCTCCACACCAACATCGCGGTCTGCACGATCTTCGGCGCGGTGAGCGGCTCGTCCATGTCGGTCGCCGCCGCCGTCGGCTCGGTCGCCTATCCCGAGCTCAAGCGCCGCGGCTACGACCGGCCCTCCGTCGTCGGCAGCCTCGCGGGCGGCGGGACGCTCGGCCTGCTGATCCCGCCCTCGCTGAGCCTGCTCATCTACGGCGCGCTCACCGACACCTCGATCGGCAAGCTCTTCGTCGCCGGCGTGGTCCCGGGACTGATGATGGCCTGCCTGTTCAGCGCCTGGATCGCCTGGGCGGCGCGCCGGAACCCGGCCATGGCGCCGGAGCGCGGCGCGGCGATGCCGCTGGGCGCCATCCTGCGCGGGACGCTCCAGGTCTGGCCGCTCGCGGTGATGATCGTCGCCGTGCTTGGCAGCCTCTTCGCCGGCATCGCCACGCCGACCGAGGCCGCGGCGGTCGGCGTCGCGGCGGTGATCGTCCTGGGCTTCACGATGGGCGACCTGACGCTCGCGAAGCTCGGCGGGGCGCTGATGTCGACGACGCGGACCTTCGCGGTGGTCGGCGTGGTGTTCCTCGGCGCGGTCGTCCTGGCGCAGGCGATCAGCCTGCTCGGCCTGCCGCAGCGGATGCTCGCGTTCGTCGTCTCGATGGGGCTGTCGAAATACGCCGCGCTGCTCATCGTCGTCGTCATCTACCTGGTCCTCGGCTGCTTCTTCGACGGCCTGTCGATGATGATCATGACGCTGCCGATCGTCTTCCCGCTGCTGACCGGGCTTGGCTTCGACCCGATCTGGCTGGGCGTCGTGATCACCGTGATGATCGAGGTCGGCATGCTGACGCCACCGGTCGGGATGAACCTCTTCGTGCTGGTCGGGCTGACGGGCGGCGAGGTCCAGCTCGGGCCGGCCGCGCGCGCATCGGTTCCCTACTGGCTCGCGCTGCTGCTCGGCGTGCTGCTGATGACGCTCGTCCCGGGCATCGCCACCTGGCTGCCCGCCATGATGAGGATCTGAGCCTTGCCCCGCAGCCGACGCGCGCGCCGCCAGTCGGCGCACCCGGATCCCGTCACCGTCTCGGTCCTCGCCGGCCGCCTCTCCTCGATCGTCGAGGAGATGGGCGAGGCGATGATCCGCACCTCCTATTCGCAGATCCTCAACTCGAGCCGCGACTTCTCCATGGCGATGACCGACGCCGGCGGCCAGCTCGTCGCGCAGGCGGACCACATCCCCGTGCATGTCGGCGCGATGCCATGGGCGGCGAAGGCCGTGATCGCGCGCTTCGGCGACGACGTCGCGCCGGGCGACGCCTTCATGCTCAACGACCCCTACCATGGCGGCAGCCACCTGCCCGACCTGACCGCCATCCTGCCGGTCTTCGACCGCGGCAGCCTTGCCTTCTGGCTGCTGGCGCGCGCCCACCAGAGCGACATCGGCGGCGGCACGCATGGCGGCTACAACGCCGCCGCGACCGAGATCTGGCAGGAAGGCCTGCGCGTCCCGCCGCTGCGCGTGCAGCGGGACGGCGAGATCCTGGCCGACGTCTTCGACATGCTCGCCGCGAATGTCCGCCATCCCCGCGACTTCCGCGGCGACCTCGCGGCGATGATGGGCGCGGTGCGCCTCGGCGCGCGCCGGCTGGAGGCGACGATCGCCGAGTTCGGCGGCGCCACCGTCGCGCGCGCGGCCGACGCGCTGCTCGACGCCGCGGAGCGCCGCGCGCGCGCGATCATCTCGACCTGGCGCGACGGCACCTATCGCGGCGTCGCCACGCTCGACGACGACGGCCAGGGAAGGCGCGACATCGCGATCCGCGCGGTGGTGACGAAGAAGGGCGACTCCCTCGTCGTCGACCTCTCCGGCTCGGACCCGCAGAGCACGGCCTTCGTCAACTCGTCCTTCGCCAACATGCGCTCGGGCGTCGCGATGGCGATCGCCTACCTCATGGATCCCGACGTGCCGCGCAACGACGGCATGCTGCGCCCGGTCGAGGTCGTCGCGCGCGAGGGCACGGTCGTCTGGGCGCGCGAGGGCGCGCCGGTCGCGCTCTCCACGAGCCACTGCGCGCAGGAGATCGTCGAGGCGATCATCGTCGCCCTCGCGCCCGCCTGCCCGGAGCGCGCCATGGCGGGCTGGGGCCGGCGCTTCCGCATCGCGCTCAAG
>CANMWW010000155.1 GCA_947500965.1 Alphaproteobacteria bacterium | reverse complement strand
GACCGCGACACCGGCGAGATCGGCGTCGCCGTGGCGACGCGGTTCTTCGCCGTCGGCGCGATCGTCCCGCATGTCGAGCCGGGCGTCGGCGCCATCGCCACCCAGGCGCTGGTCAATCCCTTCTACGGCATCGACGGCATGAAGCTGCTGCGCGCGGGCCTGCCGGCGGGCGAGGCGATGGCGCGGCTGCTCGAGCTCGATGCCGGCCGCGCGTCCCGCCAGGTGCACATGATCGACGCAGCCGGGCGCTCGATTGCCCATACCGGAGGCAATTGCGTCGACTGGGCCGGCCATGTCGTGCACGAGGGCTTCTCGGTCGCCGGCAACATGCTGGCGGGCGAGCGCGTCGTGCGCGACACCGCCGCCGCCTTCGCCGCGACGAAGGGGCTGAAGCTGGCCGAGCGCTTCCTCGCCGCGCTCGAGGCGGGCGAGGCCGCCGGAGGCGACAAGCGCGGCAAGCAGTCCGCGGCGATCCGCATCCACGCGACGGAGGCCTGGCCCGCGCTCGACATCCGCGTCGACGACCATCCGGACCCGCTGCCCGAGCTGCGCCGCCTGTACCAGGTCAGCCAGGAGCGCTGGGCGATCTTCCGGACCTTCATGGCGACGCGCGCCGACTACGCGGGGACCACCGACCGCGACGTCATCAACGCGGCGATCGAGGCGTCGACGGCGCGCGCATGACCGCGCTCCTCGAGGTCCGCGACCTGCGCACCTGGTTCGACGGCGATGGCGGCACGTACCGCGCCGTCGACGGGATCTCGTTCTCGCTCCAGGCCGGGCGCACGCTCGGCATCGTCGGCGAGTCGGGCTGCGGGAAGTCCGTGACCTCGCTCTCGATCATGGGGCTGGTGCCGCGGCCGCCGGGGCGCATCGCCGGCGGGGAGATCCTGTTCGAGGGCGTCGACCTGCTGAAGCTCGACGCCGAGGCGCTGCGCGACCTGCGCGGCGCGCGCATGGCGATGATCTTCCAGGAGCCGATGACGAGCCTGAACCCGGCCTACACGGTCGGCGAGCAGATCGTCGAGGGCATCCTGCGCCACCAGGCCATCGACCGCGCCGCGGCGCGCGCGAAGGCGATCGAGATGCTGCGGCTCGTGCGCATCCCCGCGCCCGAGCAGCGCTTCGACGAGTACCCGCACAAGCTCTCCGGCGGCATGCGCCAGCGCGCGATGATCGCCATGGCGCTGGCCTGCGGGCCGCGGCTGCTGATCGCCGACGAGCCGACCACGGCGCTCGACGTCACCATCCAGGCCCAGATCCTCGACCTGCTGCGCCGGCTGCGCGAGGAAACGGGGACCGCGATCATACTGATCACCCACGACCTCGGCGTGATCGCCGAGCTCGCCGACGTCGTCGTCGTCATGTACGCGGGCCAGATCGTCGAGCGCGCGCCGGTCAGGCGGCTCTTCGAGGCCGCGCAGCACCCCTACACGATCGGCCTGCTGGGCGCGATCCCGGAGCTCGACCGCAGGCGCGCGCGCCTCGCCACGATCGAGGGCACGGTGCCGGACCTGGGCGCGGAGCTGCCCGGCTGCCGCTTCGCGCCGCGCTGCCCCTTCGCCGAGCCGCGCTGCCGCGCCGACGCGCCGTCCCTGCGCGAGGTCGAGCCCGGCCACGAGGCGGCGTGCTGGCGCGCGCCGCTGGGAGAGGACGCATGAGCGCGCCGGCGCCGATCCTGGTCGCGCGCGACCTCGTGAAGCACTTCCCGGTGCGCAAGGGCCTGTTCGGCCGCGTCGCCGCGCATGTGAAGGCCGTCGACGGCGTGTCGCTCGAGATCGCGCCCGGCGAGACGCTGGCGCTGGTCGGCGAGTCTGGCTGCGGGAAGTCGACGCTGGGCCGCATGCTGCTGCGGCTGATCGACCCGACCTCCGGCACGATCTCCTTCATGGGCGAGGACCTGACGCGGCTCGGCGAGGCCGAGATGCGCGCGCGCCGCCGCCACATGCAGATCGTCTTCCAGGATCCCTATGCCTCGCTGAACCCGCGCATGACGGTGGCGGACATCGTCGGCGAGCCGCTCAAGCTGCATGGCATCGTGCCGCCCGCGGGCCGCGCCGCGCGGATCGCCGAGCTCTTGTCCCTGGTCGGGCTCAGGCCCGAGCACGCGCGGCGCTACCCGCACGAATTCTCCGGCGGCCAGCGCCAGCGCATCGGCATCGCCCGCGCCCTCGCCGCCGAGCCCAGGCTGATCGTCGGCGACGAGCCGGTCTCCGCGCTCGACGTCTCGGTGCAGGCGCAGGTCATCAACCTGCTCAAGGACCTCCAGGCGCGGCTCGGCCTCGCGCTGGTGCTGATCGCCCACGACCTCGCGGTGGTGAAGCACGTCGCGACGCGCGTCGCGGTCATGTATCTCGGCCGCATCGTGGAGGAGGGACCGGCGGAGGAGATCTTCGCCGCGCCGCGCCATCCCTACACGCGCGCGCTGGTCGCCGCGATCCCGCGCCCCGATCCCTCCGCGCCGCGCCGCGCGCTGCTGCTCGAGGGCGACGTGCCCAGCCCGATCGACCCGCCGCCCGGATGCCGCTTCCACACGCGCTGCCCGCACGCCGTCGCGCGCTGCCGCGAGGAGGACCCGCGCCTCGAGGGCGCGCCGCGCGCCACGGCCTGCCACCTCTGGACGTCGATCGCCGACGACCTGCCGCCGCCGCGCCCGCCCGGGCCGGGTCGCGCGCGGCTCGAGCGCCTGCAGCGCCGCTTCGCCGATGCCGGGGTTGCGCCGGGCTGATCGCGCGCCACCCTTCACCGCACCCCACCAGGAGGCCCCCATGACCGACCGTCCCGCCGCCAGGCTCCTCGCCGCGACACTGCTCGCCGCCGCGCTCGCCGCGCCCGCCGCCGCGCAGACCCTGCGCATCGGCCTCGCCGAGGATCCCGACGCGCTCGACCCGACGACGGCGCGCACCTTCGTCGGCCGCATCGTCTTCGCCTCGCTCTGCGACAAGCTCTTCGACATCGACGCGAAGCTCGGCGTGGTGCCGCAGCTCGCCACGAGGCACGCCTGGGGCGCCGACGGCAAGGAGCTGACGATCACGCTGCGCGACGGCGTGCGCTTCCACGACGGCGAGAGGATGGACGCCGCGGCGGTGAAGTACTCGCTCGACCGGCACCTCAGGATGCAGGGCTCGTTCCGCCGCGCCGAGATCTCGGTCGTGCAGTCGGTCGACGTCGTCGATCCGCTGACGGTGAAGCTGACGCTCTCCGCGCCCTTCTCGCCGCTGATCGCCGCGCTGACCGACCGCGCGGGCATGATCGTGAGCCCGAAGGCCGCGGAGGCCGCGGGCGCGCAGTTCGGCAACCGGCCGGTCTGCGCCGGGCCCTTCCGCTTCGTCGAGCGCGTGGCCCAGGACCGCATCGTGCTCGAGCGCTTCGCCGACTACTGGGACAAGTCCCGCATCCATGTCGACAAGGTCGTGTTCCAGCCGATCCCCGACTCGACCGTGCGGCTCGCCAACCTGCAGGCCGGCGGGCTCGAGCTGATCGAGCGCGTGCAGCCCACCGACATCCCGCAGGTCAAGCGCAACAACCGCCTCGCCCTGTCGCTTTCCGACGAGCTCGGCTACCAGGGGCTCACGCTCAACGTCGCCAACGGCGACCGCGCCAAGGGCGCGATCGGCGACCGGCGCGTGCGCGAGGCGCTCGAGCTCTCGATCGACCGCGCGATCATCAACCAGGTCGTCTACAACGGCGACTACGTGCCGACGGCGCAGCCGATCCCGCCCGCGAACCCCTACCACATGGCCGGCGTGAAGACCGGCGCGCGCAACGTCGAGCGCGCCCGCCAGCTGCTGCGCGAGGCCGGGCATCCCGCGCCGGTCATCGAGCTGATGATCCCGAACAACCCCGAGCTGCGGCAGATCGGCGAGATCATGCAGTCGATGGTCAAGGAGGCGGGCATCGACCTGCGCCTGCGCGCCACCGAGTTCGCGACCTCGCTCAACGCCGCCGAGAAGGGCGACTTCGACGCCTACATCCTCGGCTGGTCCGGCCGCGTCGATCCCGATGGCAACATCTATTCCTTCTGGAAGACCGGCGGACCGCTCAACTACTCGAGGCTCTCCAACCCGGAGGTCGACCGGCTCCTCGACCAGGCGCGGCTGGTCAACGACCTCGCCGAGCGGCGCAGGCTCTACGAGCAGGCGATGGAGGTCGTGCGCGCCGAGCGACCGATCGTCTATCTCTGGCATCGCAAGAACGTCGTGGCGCATGTCGCCAAGCTGACCGGCCTCGCCGCCGTGCCCGACGGGATCCTGCGCCTGCAGGACGTCAGGCTCGCGAACTGAGGGAGGATCGACCATGCGCCCGATCGCCGGTGCCGCGCTCGCCGCGGCCATGCTCCTCGCCGCCGCCGCCCCCGCGCAGACGCTGCGCATCGGGTTGCGCGAGGATCCCGACGTGCTCGACCCGACCCTGGCGCGCACCTATGTCGGGCGCATCGTCTTCGCGTCGCTCTGCGACAAGCTCTTCGACATCGACGAGCAGCTGCGCATCGTGCCGCAGCTGGCGACGGGCCACGAGTGGAGCGCGGACAGCAAGGTGCTGACCATCCGGCTGCGCCCCGGCGTGCGCTTCCACGACGGCGAGGCGATGGACGCGGAGGCGGTGAAGCTCTCGCTCGACCGCCACCTGACGCTCCAGGGCTCGTTCCGCCGCTCGGAGATCAACGTCGTCCAGTCGGTCGTCGTCGTCGACCCGCTGACGGTGCGCCTCGAGCTGGCCGTCCCCTTCGCGCCGCTGATCGCGCAGCTGACCGACCGCGCGGGCATGGTGATGAGCCCGAAGGCGCTGCGCGAGGCGGGCGCGCAGTTCGGCAGCCGGCCGGTCTGCGCCGGGCCGTTCCGCTTCGTCGAGCGCGTGGCGCAGGACCGCATCGTGCTCGAGCGCTTCGAGGGCTACTGGGACCGCGCGAACGTCCATGTCGAGAGGGTCGTCTTCCAGCCGATCCAGGACACGACGGTGCTGCTCGCCAACCTGCAGGCCGGCCAGCTCGACCTCGTCGAGCGCGTCAACCCGACCGACGGCGCGGCGATCCGGCGCGACCGCAGGCTGCGCCTCGTCGGCGGCGACGAGCTCGGCTACAACGGCATCACGATCAATGTCGGCAACGGCGAGCGCGCGAAGACGCCGCTGGGCCAGAGCGCGAAGGTGCGCGAGGCGCTCGAGCTGTCCATCGACCGCGAGGTCATCAACCAGGTCGTCTATGCCGGCGAGTTCGTCGCCTCGGCGCAGTGGGTGCCGCCCGGCTCGCCCTTCTTCCTCAAGGACCTGCAGATGCCCGCGCGCGACATCGCCCGTGCGAGGCGGCTGCTGGCGGAAGCCGGGACGCCCAATCCGGTGGTCAACCTGATGATCCCGAACAACCCGGACCTGCGGCAGGTCGGCGAGGTGATCCAGTCGATGGCGCGCGAGTCGGGCTTCGACGTCCGGCTGCAGGCGACCGAGTTCGCCTCCGCCCTGCAGGCCGCCGCGCGCGGCGACTTCGAGGCCTTCCTCGTCGGCTGGTCGGGCCGCAGCGACCCCGACGGGAACATCTATTCCTTCGCCACCTGCAAGGGCGGGCAGAACGACGGGCGCTACTGCGACGCCGAGGTCGACCGGCTGCTCGACGAGGCGCGCGCCGTGCCCGACGCGGCCGCGCGCATCGCGATCTACCGCAAGGTGGCGGCGCTCTACCTCGAGCGCGACCGCGGCCGCATCTACCTCTGGCACCGCAAGAACCTCTTCGCGCATGCCGCGCGGCTGCAGGGCCTGCGGCTCGTGCCCGACGGGCTGATCCGCCCGCAGGGCATCAGGCTGCAGTGAGCGCGGCGGGGCGGGCCCGGCGATGCTGACCTTCCTCGCGCGGCGCCTCGCCCAGGTCGTCCCGACGCTGTTCTTCGTCTCGATCCTGATCTTCTGCCTGCAGCAGCTCCTGCCGGGCGACCCCGCGCTGATCCTCGCGGGCGAGGAGCGAGACGAGCAGGCGCTGCAGGAGATCCGCGAGCGCTACCGCCTCGACCAGCCGCTGCCCGTCCAGTACCTCTACTGGCTGGGCGGCGTGCTGCAGGGCGATTTCGGCGAGTCGATGCGCATCCAGCGCCCGGTCGCCGAGTTGGTGCTGGAGAAGCTCCCCGTCACGCTGCAGCTCGGCACGATG
>CANMWW010000154.1 GCA_947500965.1 Alphaproteobacteria bacterium | reverse complement strand
CTTCGGCCTGCACGAGTGGATCAAGGACGTCTGCCGCCGCTTCGCCAAGGCGGGCTACCTCGCCGTCGCGCCCGACTACTATTTCCGCCAGGGCAAGCTCGAGGGCGCCACGGACTTCCAGACGCAGATCGCGCCGATCGTCATGCGCAAGCCGGACGACGAGCTGATCTCGGACCTCGATGCGACGATCGCCTTCGCGGGAAGCGACGGCGGCGACCTCGCGCGCGTCGGCGTCACCGGCTTCTGCCGCGGCGGGCGCAACACGATCGTCTACGCCGCGGAGTCGACGAAGGCGCGCGCGGCCGTCGCCTGGTACGGCGGCAACCTGCTGACCACCAACGAGTTCATGAACCGCAAGCCCATGGACCTCGCGGCGCGCATCCGCATGCCGCTGCTGGGCCTCTACGCGGGCGACGATCCCGGCATCCCGCTCGACCAGGTCGAGATGCTGAAGGCCGCGCTCGCCAAGTCCGGCCAGAAATGGGACCTCGTCGTCTACCCGGGCGCCAAGCACGGCTTCCTGGCCGACTACCGCCCGGCCTACAGCGCCGAGGCCTCGGCCGCGGCGTGGCCGCGCTGCCTCGCCTGGTTCAAGGAGCACGGCGTCGCCTGAGGGCGGCGCGAAGGGCGAGGCGCGGCGCCTGTTCGGCAGGCGCCGCGCCTGCGCCGGTCTGCTCGCCTGGGCGACGTCCCCGCCCGCGAGCGGCGATCCGGTCGAGATCGCGGTCCAGCCCCTGCCGCCGCCGGGGGTGGACCGCGCAGGGACGCTCGCCTGGCGCGGTGGCGTGATCCTGTCCTGCGCCGATCGCCGCTTCGGCGGCTGGTCGGACCTGGCGATCCCCCCGGGCGGCGGGCGCGTCGCGATGATCTCCGACAATGGCTGGACGCTCGATGCCGGGCTGGCGCTCGACCCCGACGGCGTCCCGCGGGCCTTGCCGGGCGCCCGGCTCGGGCGCCTGCGCGGCGAGGACGGGCAGGCCCTGTCCGGGACCGATGCCGATGCCGAGGGACTGGCGGCCATGCCCGATGGCGGTTTCCTCGTGTCGCTCGAGCGCAGCCACAGGATCCTGCGCTATCCACCTGCCGAACAGATGTTTTCCGGGATACCTCGCAGGCTGGATGAACCTCCTGGCCTTGCCCAGGCGCCGCGCAATGGCGGCATCGAGGCGCTCGCCGCCTGGCCCGACGGCACCGCCATCGCCTTCGCCGAGGAGCTGCGCGACGCGCGCGGCGACCACCGGGGCTGGATCTCCACCGGGAAGGGCTGGCGCGGCCTCGCGCTGGCCGACCATGGCTTCGACCCGACCGGCGCCTGCATCGCGCCGGATGGCCGCCTGCTCGTCCTCCAGCGCCGGCTGTCCATGCTGAGCTTCTCGGCGCGGATCGTGGCGCTCGAGCGCCACGCCTGCGAGGCCGGCGGCAGGCTGGAGGGGCGGGAACTCGGCCGCTGGGACGAGCCCGGCCATGTCGACAACCTGGAGGGCATCGCGGCGATGCGCGCGCCCGACGGGACGACGCTCGTCTACCTGCTCTCGGACGACAACTACAGGCGGATGCTGCAGCGGACCCTGCTGCTCTGCTTCGCCCTCCAGGGCTGAGGCATTGCGGCGGGAGCGGGGCCCCCGAAAGCGAAGGGGCCGCCGCGGTCTCCCGCGACGGCCCCTCTGGCCTTCCTCCCGGGGGGAGGGATCAGGCGGCGACGGCCTTGCGCAGCTTCGCGCGGTCGATGCGCGTGCGCAGCTTCAGCAGCTCGGGCGCCAGCTTCGACTTCGCCTGGGCGCAGATCCAGGCATCCAGCCCGCCGGCGGCCTCGATCGTGCGCAGGCCGCGCGTCGAGAGGCGGATCTGGACGCTGTTGCCGAGCGCGTCGGACAGCAGCGAGGCGACCTGCAGGTTGGGCAGGAAGCGGCGCTTGGTCTTGTTGTTCGCGTGGCTGACGTTCCTGCCGACCAGGATCGTCTTGCCGGTGACTGCGCAGCGACGGGACATCGCGGTATTCCTTCGATCTGTACGCGCGCGCGGCCGGCCAGCGGGCCTCCGCGCACGGGGAGCGGCGCTTGTAAGGGAGGCCGCGGGGACGGTCAAGCCTCGGGCGGGCGTCTCCCGAGGAAGGCGCCGAGGACCTGGCGGGCGGCCGCGACGGGCGACAGCCTGCCCTCCGCCACGCCGGCCTCCAGCCCCGGCAGGATGGGCGAGGTGCGGCGGTCGGCGAGCAGCTCCGCGCGCAGCCCGCCCTCGATCTCGCGCCACATCCAGGCGACCGCCTGGCGCGCGCGGTGCGCGCGCAGCCGGGCCTCGCCCAGCGTCTCGCGCAGCCGGCCGATCTCGGCCCAGACGCCGTCCAGGCCGCGCTCGTGCAGCGCCGAGACCTGGAGCACCGGCGGCGTCCATCCGGCGCGCGCGGGGCGCAGCATGTGGATGGCGGCGCGGTACTCGGCCGCGGCGCGGCTCGCGGCGGCGGCGAGGTCGCCATCGGCCTTGTTCACGACGACGATGTCGGCGAGCTCGACGATGCCCTTCTTGATGCCCTGCAGCTCGTCGCCACCGCCCGGCGGCAGCAGCAGCACGAGCAGGTCGACCATGTCGGCGACCGCGGTCTCGGACTGGCCGACGCCGACCGTCTCCACGACCACGACGTCGAACCCCGCCGCCTCGCAGAGCAGGCCCGCCTCGCGCGTGCGCCGCGCCACGCCGCCCAGCGTGCCGCTGGCGGGCGAGGGGCGGATGAAGGCGCGCTCGTCGCGCGCCAGGCGTTCCATGCGCGTCTTGTCGCCCAGGATCGAGCCCCCGGTCAGGGGCGAGGACGGGTCGATGGCGAGCACCGCCGGCCTGCGCCCGAGCCCGAGCAGGAACAGGCCGAAGGCCTCGATGAAGGTCGACTTGCCGACGCCCGGCGCGCCGGAGATGCCGACGCGCACCGCGCCGCCGGTGCGCGGCATCAGCGCGTCGAGCAGGCGGTCGGCGTCGTCGCGGTGGTCGGCGCGGCTGGATTCGACGAGGGTGATGGCGCGCGCGAGCGCCCGGCGGTTCCCCTCCGCGACCGCCGCGGCGAGCGCCGCGACGTCGGGGGTCGGCGCCTGCGTCGCGCCGCCCATGCTCAGGACAGGCCCTTGCGTCCCATCTCGAGGAACTTCTCGCGCCGGCGCGTGCGCAGGATGTCGCCGTCGAGCTGCGACAGGTCGCGCAGCTGCGAGGCGATGGCGCGGCCGACCTTCGAGATCGTCGCCGACCGCTCGCGATGCGCGGCGCCGAGCGGCTCCTCGATGATCTCGTCGATGACGCCGAGCTTGAACAGGTCCTGCGCGGTCAGCTTCAGCGCCTCGGCCGCGTCGGGCGCGTTCTCGCGCGTGCGCCAGAGGATCGAGGCGCAGCCCTCGGGGCTGATCACGGAGTAGACCGCGTATTCGAGCATCAGCACGCGGTTGGCGGCGCCGATGGCGACCGCGCCGCCCGAGCCGCCCTCGCCGATCACGACGGCGACGAAGGGCACGCGGATCGCGAGGCAGGTCTCGATCGCGCGGGCGATGGCCTCGGCCTGGCCGCGCGCCTCGGCGTCGATGCCCGGATAGGCGCCCGAGGTGTCGATCAGCGCGACGACCGGCAGGCGGAACCGGTCGGCGAGGTTCATCAGGCGCTGCGCCTTGCGGTAGCCCTCGGGCCGGGCCATCCCGAAATTGTGGCGCACGCGGGTCTCGGTGTCGTGGCCGCGCTCCTGCCCGAGCACGACGCAGCTGCGGCCGTCGATGCGCCCGATGCCGCCGAGGATCGCGAGGTCCTCGCCGAACAGGCGGTCGCCGGCGAGCGGCGTCCAGTCCTCGACCAGCGCGGAGATGTAGTCGACGGCATGCGGCCGCTCGGGATGGCGCGCGACCTGCACCTTCTGCCAGGGCGTCAGCTTCGCGTAGGTCTGGCGGATCTGGCGCTCGACCTTCTGCTGCAGGCGCGCGACCTCGTCGGCGATGTTCAGGCTCGAGGAGCCCGACAGGTGCCGGAGTTCCTCGATCTTGCCCTCGAGCTCGGCGATCGGCTTCTCGAATTCCAGGTACTGGGCCATGCCTCTTCCGCCATCCAGCCGGCGTCAGGCCGCCGGCTTCGGTTCGTGAGCGATCACCCAGTCATAGGCCGGCAGAGTGAGGAATTCCACGAAGGAAGCCGCCTCGCTCCAGTCCCGGAACATCCGCGCGGCTTCCTTGAAGCGCGACTTGCGGAACGCCGGGCCCATGCGCTTCTCGATCCTGGCCATCTCCTCGCCGAGCAGGCGGCGGAACAGCGCGCGATCGATCCGGCGGCCATCCTCGAGCTTCGCGCCGTGGTGGAGCTGCTGCCAGATCTGCGCGCGGCTGATCTCGGCGGTGGCGGCGTCCTCCATGAGGTGGTTCAGCGGCACGCAGCCGATGCCGCGCAGCCACGCCTCGACGTAGCCGACGCCGATGACGATGTTCTGCCGCAGGCCCGCCTCGGTGCGCGATCCCTCGGGGACCTTGAGCAGGTCCGCCGCGGTCACGGCCACGTCCTGGCGGCGGCGGTGGATCTGGTTCGAGGCCGGCATGACGCGGTCGAAGATCTCCTTCGCGACCGGCACGAGCGCGGGATGCGCGACCCAGGTGCCGTCATGGCCGTCGGTGGCCTCGCGCTCCTTGTCGGCGCGCACCTTGGCCATCGCCGCCTCGTTGGCGACCGGGTCGTCCTTGATCGGGATCTGCGCCGCCATGCCGCCCATCGCGTGGACGCCGCGGTTGTGGCAGGTGCGGATCACGAGCTGCGAGTAGGAGCGCATCATGTGCGTCGTCATCGTCACCTGGCCGCGATCCGGCATGATGCAGGCGGGCGAGCGCGCGAACTTCTTGATGAAGGAGAAGATGTAGTCCCAGCGGCCGCAGTTGAGGCCGGCGGAGTGCTCGCGCAGCTCCCACAGGATCTCGTCCATCTCGAAGCTGGCCATGATCGTCTCGACCAGGACCGTCGCCTTCACGGTGCCGCGCTGCAGGCCGAGCTTGTCCTGCGCCCAGACGAAGACGTCGTTCCAGAGCCGCGCCTCGAGGTGGCTCTCCATCTTCGGCAGGTAGAAGTAGGGGCCGGTGCGGCGCTCGAGCAGCTCGCGCGCGTTGTGGAACATGTAGAGGCCGAAGTCGAAGAGCGACGCGGACATCTCCGCGCCGTCGACGAGCACGTGCTTCTCCGGCAGGTGCCAGCCGCGCGGGCGCACGAAGAGCACCGCGACCTTCTCGTTCAGCTGGTAGTGCTTCTGCGACACGGGGTCGGTGAAGGCGATCGCCCGCCGCACCGCGTCGCGCAGGTTCCCCTGCCCCTCGACCATGTTCGCCCAGGTCGGGGTCGAGGAATCCTCGCAGTCCGCCATGAACACGCTCGCGCCCGAGTTGAGCGCGTTGATGATCATCTTGCGGTCGACGGGACCGGTGATCTCGACCCGGCGGTCGAGGATGTCCTTGGGCAGCGGCGCCACCTGCCAGTCGCCCGCGCGCACCGCGGCGGTCTCCGGCAGGAAGTCCGGGGTCCAGCCAGCGTCGAGCCTGGCCTGGACCTCCGTGCGGCGCGCGAGCAGCTCGAGCCGGCGCGCGTTGAAGCGGCGATGCAGCTGGGCGAGGAAGTCGAGCGCGCCGCCGCCGAGGATCTCGGAATCGGACGGCGTGCGCGGCGCGACGAGCTTCACGCCGGCGGGCAGGCGGATCGGCTTGGGGGCGGCCGGCGCCGGCGCCTTCGCGGCGGGCTTCGGGGCAGGCTTCGCGGCGGCCTTCGGCGCCGGGCGCGGCGCGGGCTTGCGCGCCGGAGCTGACTTGGCAGGCTTGCGCGGCGCGGCCTTGGCGACTGGCGCGGCCTTGCGCGCGGGGGCCTTCTTCGCGGCGACCTTGGCTGCGGGGGCCTTCCTGGCGGCGGCCTTCTTCGCGGTGGCCTTGGGGGCCTTGCGGGGCGCGGCCTTGCGGGCGGCGGGGGCCGCCTTGCCGGCCGGCTTCTTCGTGGTCTGCTTCCTGCGCTGGGCCATGGGTCGCCGACTCCCCTGCGGTTCGTCCTGCCCGGGCAGGCGCCCGGGCGCGGCTTCTTAGCCGCGCGGGCGACCATTCGGCAAGCACCCGGGAACTATTTCCCCCGGGAAACCCGGGGCTTGGCGGCCAGCGGGTGGTGCGCCTCGACCACCCG
>CANMWW010000153.1 GCA_947500965.1 Alphaproteobacteria bacterium | reverse complement strand
GGCGTGGGGGATGCGGCGCGCGCGCTCGAGGCGATGCGCGAGCGCAGGCCGAGCCTCTGCATCCTCGACGTCTGGCTGCAGGGCAACTCGATGGACGGGCTTCAGCTGCTCGACGTGCTGGTGCAGGAACACCCGCATGTCCCCGTCGTGATCATCAGCGGCCATGGCAACATCGAGACCGCGGTCGGCGCCATCAAGCGCGGCGCCTACGACTTCATCGAGAAGCCCTTCAAGTCGGACCGGCTGCTCCTGGTCGCCGAGCGCGCGATCGAGGCGGCCCGGCTGCGCCGCGAGAACGAGGAGCTGCGCTCGCGCGTCGGCGACCCGGCCGAGCTCATCGGCACGTCGGCGTCGGTGGGAACGATGCGCAACGCCATCGAGCGCGTCGCGCCGACCAACAGCCGCGTCCTCGTGACCGGCCCCGCCGGCGTGGGCAAGGAGGCGGTCGCGCGCCTCATCCATGCGCGCTCGCGCAGGGCCCAGGGCCCCTTCGTGGTCATGAACTGCGCGAGCATGCGGCCCGAGCGGGTCGAGGTCGAGCTGTTCGGCCAGGAGGGCGAGGATGGCGCGCCGCCGCGTCCCGGGCTCTTCGAGCAGGCCCATGGCGGGACGCTGCTTCTCGACGAGGTGGCCGACATGCCGCTCGAGACGCAGGGCAAGATCGTGCGCGCCCTCCAGGAGATGACCTTCGAGCGCGTCGGTGGCCGTTCGCGGGTGTCCGTCGACGTGCGCGTCATGTCGACCACGAGCCGCGAGCTGCAGGCGGAGATCGCCGCGGCGCGGTTCCGCGAGGACCTGCTCTACCGCCTGAACGTGGTGCAGATCCGCGTGCCGCCGCTGCGCGACCGGCGCGAGGACATCCTGGAGCTCGCGCGGCACTTCATGGCCCGTGGCGCGGGCGGGGCGATGGAGCCTCGACCGCTCGGCGAGGACGCCGTCGCGGCCCTTCAGGCCTATGACTGGCCGGGCAACGTTCGCCAGCTGCGAAACGTCGTCGAGTGGCTCCAGATCATGGCGCCGGGCGACGCCGCGAGCCCGATCCGCTCGGACATGCTGCCGCCGGAGATCGGCGCCATCATGCCTGTCGCCCTGCGCGGCGAGCATTCGGCCGAGATCATGGCGCTGCCGCTGCGCGAGGCGCGCGAGCTCTTCGAGCGCCAGTACCTGCTCGCGCAGGTCACGCGCTTCGGAGGCAACATCTCGCGCACCGCCAGCTTCGTCGGCATGGAGCGCTCCGCCCTGCACCGCAAGCTCAAGACGCTCGGCGTGCACGGGACCGACCGGCCGGTGCAGCTGGATTCCTGAGGAAGGACGTGGTCTCCCGATGCAGATCCTGATCTGCGGCGCCGGACGCGTGGGCCGGCACATCGCGCGCGTGCTGGCGCGCGAAGGCAACGAGGTGACGGTCATCGACCGCGACGCCGCGCTGGTCGAGCGGCTGCGCGCCTCGACCGACGTGAACGCCATGGTCGGCTACGCCTCGCATCCCGATGTTCTCGAGCGCGCGGGCGCGCGCAACGCGGACCTCCTGATCGCGGCCACCGCGAGCGACGAGGTGAACATCGTCGCCTGCGAGGTCGCGCAGGCCATGTTCTCGGTCCCGAAGCGCATCGCGCGCATCAGGGCGCAGAACTACCTCCAGCCGGTCTACGCCGACCTCTTCTCGAGCGCCAACGTCGCCATCGACGTCGTGATCTCGCCGGAGATGGAGGTCGCCCGCTCGGTCGCGCGGCGCATCCTCGTCCCCGGCGCCTTCGACATGATCCCGCTCGTGCGCGACCGCGTCAGGCTGGTCGGCGTGCGCTGCCAGCCCGATTGCCCGGTGCTCAACACGCCGCTGCGGCAGCTGACATCGCTCTTCCCGGAGCTCGCGATCGAGGTGGTCGCCGTCGTCAGGGACGGGCGGAGCTTCATCCCCGAACCGGACGACCACATGCGCGCCGGCGACGAGGTCTACTTCGTCGTCGACACGCGCCATGTCGCGCGCGCTCTGGCCGCCTTCGGCCACGAGGAGACCGCGCATCGCAGGATCCTCGTCCTCGGCGGCGGCAATGTCGGCCTGGCGCTCGTCCAGCAGCTCGAGCGCGAGGCCGAGGGCATGAACATCAAGATCATCGAGTCCGAGAAGGTCCGCGCCGAGGTGGTCGCCGACTCCGTGGCGCGCGCGACCGTCCTCCATGGCGACGCCCTCGACCCGGACCTCTTCGAGGAGGCCGGCATAGCCTCCTGCGAGGCCGTCGTGGCGGTGACGAACGACGACCAGACGAACGTTCTCGGATCGCTGCTGGCCAAGCGCGGCGGCGCCGGCCGCTGCGTCACGCTGGTGAACAGCCGCAGCTTCGCCGGGCTCGCGCCCTCGCTCGGGATCGACACGGTGGTGTCGCCGAACGAGATCACGGTCTCGACCATCCTGCAGCACGTGCGGCGAGGCCGCATCCGCGGCGTCCACGCGTTGCGCGGCGGGCTCGGGGAGATCGTCGAGGCGGAGGCGCTCGACACCTCCGCGCTGGTCAAGAAGCCGCTCGGCCAGGCACGCCTTCCCGACGGGATCGTGGTCGGCGCCATCGTGCGCGGCGACCGCGTCATCGTCCCGCGCGCAGACACGCAGGTCCGGCCGGGCGACAGCGTCGTCCTCTTCGCGTTGCGCGAGGCCGTGAAGTCGGTCGAGCGCCTGTTCGCCGTCCGCATCGAGTATTTCTGAGGATCAGGCCATGTCCCGCATCGCCTATGTCAACGGCCGCTACGTCCCGCATCGCGAGGCGAGGGTCCATGTCGAGGACCGCGGCTACCAGTTCGCCGACGGCATCTACGAGGTCGTGGCGGTGAGCCACGGCCGCTTCGCCGACCTCGAGCCGCATCTGGACCGGCTCGAGCGCTCGCTTCGCGAGCTGCGCATCGCGATGCCGACGACGCGCGCCGCGCTGGTGGTCGCCATGGAGGAGGTCGTCCGCCGCAACCGCGTGCGCGACGGCATCATCTACGTCCAGATGACGCGCGGCGTCGCGCCGCGCGACCACGCGTTCCCGGCGCGCGCGCGCACGCAGGTCGTCATGACCGCGAAGTCGACCAGGCCCCATCCCGCGAAGTACGAGGAGGACGGGGTCAAGGCGGTGACCGTCCCGGAGATCCGCTGGGAGCGTTGCGACATCAAGTCCATCTCGCTGCTGCCCAACGTCCTCGCGAAGCAGGCGGCGCGCGAGGGCGGCGCATACGAGGCGATCTTCGTCACCGCGGATGGCGTCGTCACGGAGGGCAGTTCCTCCAACGCATGGATCGTGACGAGGGACGGCAAGCTGGTGACGCGGGCGCTCACGAACGAGATCCTCGGCGGGATCACGCGCCAGACGCTGATGGACATCGCGCGCGAGGAGGGCGTCGAGGTCGAGGAGCGCCCCTTCACGCTGGAGGAGGCGCGGCAGGCGCGCGAGGCCTTCGTGACCTCGACGACCTCCTACGCCATGCCCGTGACCCAGATCGACGACACGGTGATCGCGAACGGCAAGCCAGGGACGATCTGCCGCAAGCTGCGCCAGAGCTATATTGCATACATGGCACGCGCCTGAGTGCTGGGTGGGGGGCCTGAAATCGGCCCGCCGAACGGCTACATTGGCGCGGTCCGCGGAGGGACCGCCGATTTCCGGCGGCGACGACCACGGCGACCAACCCGGGCCGGGTCCTTCGGGCCAGGCCCCAAACAGCGAACGAGGCAGGGCTCCGCCATGAGCACCGACAAGACCCAGAACGTCCAGGACGTGTTCCTGAACTACATCCGCAAGAACAAGACCCCGGTGACGATCTTCCTCGTCAACGGCGTCAAGCTGCAGGGCATCGTCACCTGGTTCGACAACTTCTCCGTGCTCCTCCGCCGGGACGGCCACTCGCAGCTCGTCTACAAGCACGCGATCTCCACCGTGATGCCCGCCGCGCCGGTCCAGCTCTTCGAGGGCGACAAGGAAGCAGGAGAAGGATGAGCCGCCCGGCGCGCCGCCATGGCTGAGCCCGGGCGCGGCCCGTCCGAGACGCGCGCGGCCCCGGTCCGCGCGATCGTCCTGCATCCCTACCTGAAGTCCGGCCGGCAGAGCGACGCGGAGATCGCGGGCAAGGTCGAGGAGGCCGCTGGCCTCGCGCGCGCCATCGAGCTCGACGTCGTCCTCGCGGAGGCAATCCCCCTGCAGGGCTGGCGGCCTTCGACGCTGGTGGGCGAGGGGACGGTCGAGCGGCTGAAGGCTTTCGTCGCAGCCGAGAAGATCGCGCTCGCCGTGGTCGACCGATCGCTGTCCCCGATCCAGCAGCGCAACCTCGAGAAGGCCTGGCAGTGCAAGGTCGTCGACCGCACGGGCCTGATCCTCGAGATCTTCGGCGCGCGGGCGCGCACGGCCGAGGGCAGGCTGCAGGTCGAGCTGGCCCAGCTGACCTACCAGCGCGGGCGCCTCGTGCGCACATGGACCCATCTCGAGCGCCAGCGCGGCGGGCGCGGCTTCCTCGCCGGCCCGGGCGAGACCCAGCTCGAGGCCGACAAGCGGATCATCGCGGACAAGATCGAGCGGCTGAAGGTCCAGATCGAGGACGTGAAGCGCACGCGCGGCCTGCATCGCCGCGCGCGCAGCCGCGTGCCTTATCCGGTGGTCAGCCTCGTCGGCTACACCAACGCGGGCAAGTCGACCCTGTTCAACCGCCTCGTTGGCGCCGGGGTCTTCGCCGCCGACATGCTCTTCGCGACGCTCGACCCGACGATGCGCGCGCTGCAGCTCCCGGCGGGCCAGAAGATCATCCTCTCCGACACCGTCGGATTCATCTCGGACATCCCGCTCGACCTCGTCGCCGCGTTCCGCGCGACGCTCGAGGAGGTCGTGGGCGCCGACATCGTGCTGCACGTGCGCGACGTCGCGAACCCGGACACCGAGGCGCAGCGAGAGGACGTCAACCGGGTCCTGCGCGACCTCGGCCTGTCGCGGCTGGTCGACGACGGGCTGATCATCGAGGTCCTCAACAAGGTGGACCTGCTCGCGCCAGATGCGCGCGAGGTCGTGCTCAACCAGGCCGCGCGCGATCCGGCGCTCGTCCCGCTCTCCGCGCACACGGGCGAGGGCGTGCCGGCGCTGCTCGCGGCGATCGAGGCGCGGCTCGCCTCGTCGCGCGCGACGAGCGAGATCGACATCGCGCCGGAGGATGGCGCGACGCTCGCCTGGCTCTACCGCCATGGCGAGGTGCTCGAGCGGACGGACGGGCCCGAGCGCATCCATCTCAAGGTGCGCATGGCGCCCGCCGACCTCGCCCGCTTCGAGCAGCGGCGCGCGCAGGTCGAAGCCGCGGATGGCGGATGACATGGCCGGAGCGGGCAACGAGACGCCCATGGCGCTCCCGCCGCCCGAGGTGGTGCCGCGCGACATCTCGGCCTATCGGCGTGGCAACACGGGCACCGACTACGTTTTCCGCTTCGACAGCGGCAGGGCGGGCCCGGCGGTCGGCGTCGCCGGGCTCACGCACGGGAACGAGGTCTGCGGCATGACCGCGGTGACGGCGCTGCTCGACGCCGGCGTCAGGCCCGAGCGCGGCAGCCTCGTGCTCTGGCTGGGCAACGTCGCCGCCTACGAGAGGCTGCGCGCCGACGACCCCGCGAACCAGACGCGCCACCGCTTCGTCGACCGCGACATGAACCGCGCCTGGGGCGACGACGTCGTGCTCGGGGACAGGGACAGCGTCGAGGCGCGGCGCGTGCGCGAGCTGCTGCCCTTCGTCGAGGGGCTCGACGCGCTGCTCGACATCCACTCCACGACCTTCTGCGAGCGACCCTTCTTCGTGGGGCCGGGCCTGCCGCGCAACCGCGTCCTCGCCGACGCGATCGGGGTCCCGCCGACCCAGGTCTACATGCGTGGCAGCCAGTATTCCGGCCTCACCATGGCCGAGCGCGGCCGCTTCGCCGATCCGGGCGCCAGGGCGACCTGCATCGCTGTCGAGTGCGGCACGCACCTGTCCAGCGCCGCCGGCCGGCTCGCCCACGAGGTTGCGCTGCGCTTCCTAGCCCATCACGGCATCCTGCCGGACGCGGCACTGCCGCCGCCCGCGCCGCGCGATCCGCCTGCGCGCTACGAGATCCGGCAGGTCTATCGGCCCGCGCGGGACGGCGCGCGCTTCGCGCGGGCCTTCGCGCCCTTCGAGGAAGTGTC
>CANMWW010000152.1 GCA_947500965.1 Alphaproteobacteria bacterium | reverse complement strand
GGCGATGGACGCCTATCTTCCGGCCCGGCTGGAGGGCGGCGCGCCGCCGCCCGTCGTGCTCTTCCTCTACGGCGGCAGTTGGCGCAGCGGCGAGCGGCGGGACTACCGCTTCGTGGGCTCCTGGCTCGCGCGCATGGGCCATGTCGCGCTTGTGGCGGACTATCGCCTCCATCCCGCCGTGCGCTTCCCGGCCTTCGTCGAGGACGCTGCCGCGGCCTTCGACATGGCGCGTCGCGAGGCCGCGGCGCTGGGGGGCGATGCGCGGCGCGTCGTGGTCATGGGGCATTCGGCTGGGGCGCAGATGGCGGCGCTGCTGGCGCTCGAGCCGCGCTACCTGGGCGCGCTCGGCCGCTCTCCGGCGGAGATCGCCGGCGTGGTCGGCATCTCCGGCCCCTACGTGCATGATTTCGGGCGGGTGCGCTGGCTCGCCCCGGTCTTCCCCGACGAGGCGTCGCGGCGCGAGGCGATGGTGATCGCGAAGGCGCGGCCCGGCTCGCCGCCGATGTTCCTCGCCAACGGGACGGCGGACGTCCTCGTGCCGCCGCGCAACGCGACCGAACTCGCGGGACGCCTCGGCGAGCTCGGCGGGCGCGTTGAACTCAGGCTCTACGAGCAGGCCGGCCATGCCGACATCCTGCTCGGGCTCGTCGATCCGCTCGCCGGGTCCTCGACGCTCGCCATGGATGTCGCGGCGTTCCTGCGATCGCTCGCGCCGGTCTGAGGCGCGCGCGGGCCCCGAAAGCGAAAGGGGCGCCCGGATCGCTCCGGACGCCCCCTCGATCGTCGCTGCTCGCGCGGCGTCAGCCGGCGGCGGCCACCGCGCGCTTGGCCATCACCGTGATCAGGTGGGCGCGGTATTCCGGCGTGCCGTGGATGTCGCCGTTGCAGGTGCCGGCCGGGACCTTCACGCCGTCGAGGGCCGCCGGGCTCCAGTTCTTGTCGAGCGCGGCCTCCATCGACTTCATGCGGATGACGCCGTTGCCGGCGCCCGTGACCGCAACGCGCGCGCCCTGCGCCGTCTTCGCGACGAAGACGCCGATCATGGCGTAGCGCGAGGCGGGCGAGGGGAACTTCATGTAGGCGGCCTTCTGCGGCACCGGGAAGGAGACCTTGGTGATCACCTCGCCGGGCTTCAGCGCGGTCTCGAAGACCGAGACGAAGAACGCGTCGGCCGCGATCTGGCGCTGGTCGGTGTGGACCGTCGCGCCGAGGCCGAGCACCGCGGCCGGGTAGTCCGCCGCCGGGTCGTTGTTGGCGACCGAGCCGCCGATCGTGCCGCGGTTGCGCACCTGCGGGTCGCCGATGCCCTCGGCGAGCGCGGCGAGGGCCGGGATGGCCTTCTTCGCGTCGGCCGAGCCGGCGACCGCGGCATGGGTCGCCATGGCGCCGATCGTGACCGCGCCGCCGGCAGCCGAGATCCCCTTGAGGTCCGAGGCGCCGCCGAGGTCGATGACGTCGGAGGGCTTTGCGAGCCTCTGCTTGAGCGTCGGGATCAGGGTCTGCCCGCCCGCCATGAACTTGGCGTCGGACTTGCCCTTGGCCTTGGAGGCGGCGTCGGCCGCGGAGGAAGCCTTGTGGTAGGCGAAATCGTACATCTTCAGGAACTCCCCTTACTCGGCGGCCTTGCGATGGGCGCCGTTGATGACGGACCAGACCTTCTGCGGGCTGGCAGGCATGTCCATGTGGGTCACGCCGTGATCCTTGAGCGCGTCGACGACGGCGTTGATCACCGCGGGCGGGGAGCCGATGGCCCCCACCTCGCCGCAGCCCTTCACGCCGAGCGGGTTGTGCGTGCACAGCGTCGTGTGCGTCGCCACCCCGATCGAGGGCAGGTCGTCGGCGCGCGGCATGACGTAGTCCATGTACGAGCCGGTGATCAGCTGGCCGTCCTTGTCGTAGACGCAGTTCTCGAGCAGCGCCTGGCCGATGCCCTGCGCGACGCCGCCCTGGACCTGGCCCTCGACGATCATCGGGTTGATGACGCGGCCGACGTCGTCGACGGCGGTGAACTTCACCACCTTCGTGACGCCGGTGTCGGGGTCGATCTCCACCTCGGCGATGTGGCAGCCGCCGGGGAAGGTGAAGTTCTTCGGGTCGTAGAACGCGTTCTCCTCGAGGCCCGGCTCGAGCTCCTCGAGCGGGTAGTTGTGCGGCACGTAGGCCGTCAGCGCGATCTCGCCGAAGGTCTTCGACTTGTCGGTGCCCACGACGGTGAACTTACCGTCCTTGAACTCGATGTCGTTGACCGAGGCCTCGAGCAGGTGGGCGGCGATCTTCTTCGCCTTGCTGACCACCTTGTCGAGCGCCTTGACGATCGCGGTGCCGCCGACGGCGAGCGAGCGCGAGCCGTAGGTGCCCATGCCGAACGGGATCTTGTTCGTGTCGCCGTGCACGATCTCGACCTGGTCGATGCCGATGCCCAGCGTCTCGGACACGACCTGCGCGAAGGTCGTCTCGTGGCCCTGGCCGTGGCTGTGCGACCCGGTGAGGATCGTCACGGTCCCGGTCGGGTGCACGCGCACCGTCGCGGCCTCGTAGAGGCCGGCGCGCGCGCCGAGCGCGCCCGCGATGTTGGACGGCGCGATGCCGCAGGCCTCGAGGTAGGTCGAGATGCCGATGCCGCGCAGCTTGCCGCGCTTCCTCGCCTCGGCGCGGCGCGCCTCGAAGCCGGCCCAGTCGGCCGCCTTCTGCGCCTGCTCGAGCGTCGAGAAGTAGTCGCCGCTGTCGTACTGGAGCGCCACCGGCGTCTGGTACGGGAAGGCGTTGGTCGGGATGAAGTTGCGGCGGCGGATCTCGACGCGGTCCATGCCCATCTCGCGCGCCGCGACGTCGACGAGGCGCTCGAGCAGGAAGGTCGCCTCGGGGCGGCCGGCGCCGCGATAGGCGTCGACCGGAACGGTGTTCGTGAACACCGCCTTCACCTCGACGTAGATCGCCGGCGTCGTGTAGACGCCCGCGAGCAGCGTCGCGTAGAGGTAGGTCGGGATGCAGGACGCGAAGGTCGAGAGATACGCGCCCATGTTCGCCGTCGTGTCGACGCGCAGGGCGAGGAACTTGCCGTCCTTGTCGAGCGCAAGCTCCGCATGGCTGTGGTGGTCGCGGCCATGCGCGTCGGACATGAAGCTCTCGGAGCGGTCGGCCGTCCAGCGGACGGGGCGCTTCAACTTGCCCGCGGCCCAGGTGACGATCGCCTCCTCGGCGTAGTGGTAGATCTTCGAGCCGAAGCCGCCACCGACGTCCGGCGCGTAGACGCGCAGCTTCGACTCCGGGATGTGGAGCACGAAGGCGCCCATGAGCAGGCGGATGACGTGCGGGTTCTGGCTGGTCGTGTAGAGCGTGTAGTCGCCGCTCGCCGGGTCGAAGTCGCCCGTAGCCGCGCGCGGTTCCATCGCGTTGGGGATCAGGCGGTTGTTGAACAGGTCGATCTTCGCGACCTTGTGCGCCTTGGCGAAGGCGGCGTCGACGGCGGCCTTGTCGCCGAGCTCCCAGTCGTAGCAGAGGTTGCCGGGGGCCGCGTCGCCGTGGACCTGCGGCGCGCCGGTCTTGAGCGCGTCCTTGGAGTCGACGACGGCGGGAAGGGGCTCGAAGTCGATCTCGACCAGCTCGGCCGCGTCCTTGGCCTGGGCGCGGGTCTCGGCGATCACGACGGCGATCTGGTCGCCGACATGGCGCACGCGATCGACGACGAGCGGCGGATGCGCCGGCTCCTTCATCGGCGAGCCGTCCTTGTTCTTGACGAGCCAGCCGCAGGGCAGGCCGCCGACGCCATCGGCCGCCATGTCGGCGCCGGTGAAGACCGCGACGACGCCGGGCGCCGCCTTGGCCTTCGAGACGTCGATCGAGCGGATCCGCGCATGGGCCTGGCCCGAGCGCAGGATATGCGCGTAGGTCTGGCCGGGGCGGGCGATGTCGTCCGTGTAGGTTCCGCGTCCGGTGAGGAAGCGAACGTCTTCCTTGCGCCGCACAGCGACGCCGATGCCGTCAGCACCCATCTGGGTTTCCCTCCCTGTCCGTTTTCACTTGGCCGCGCGCATCGCGGCGGAGCCGGCCTGGATCGACTTCACGATGTTGTGGTAGCCCGTGCAGCGGCAGATGTTGCCCTCGAGCCACTCGCGGATCTCGTGCTCGCTGGCGTCCGGATTGGTCTTGGCGAGGTCGATCGCGCTCATAACCATGCCGGGGGTGCAGAAGCCGCACTGCAGGCCATGGTTGTCGCGGAAGGCCTCCTGCATCGGGTGCATCTTGCCGTCCGCGCCGGCGACGCCCTCGATCGTGGTGACGCTGGCGCCCTCGAGCTGGGCGGCGAGCAGCGTGCAGGCCTTGGCCGACTTGCCGTCTACATGCACGACGCAGGCGCCGCACTGGCTGGTGTCGCAGCCGACATGGGTCCCGGTCAGGCCGAGCTTCTCGCGCAGCACCTGCACGAGGAGCGTGCGGCCCTCGACCTCGACCTTCACGGGGCGGCCGTTCACGGTCAGCGAAACTTGAGGCATTGGCGTCACTCCCTCTCGATGACGAAACACGGCGGGCGGTGCTTCCCCCTCGCCGGAACAGATATCCCTCGGATGTTCCGCCGCGTGCCCGCTCGGCGTCAAGCGGGGGCGGCGGCGGGCGGCCTTCAGCCGCGCGCGAACCAGGCGATGGCGGCGACCGCGGCGACGAGCAGCGGGATCCAGATCCAGGGCGACAGGCGCGCCCCGGCGTCTGGCCGCTCCTCGGGCGCGGCGGGCACGCGCGGCTCGGGCTTCGCCGGTTCCTCGGCCGGGAACTCGGCCGCGAAGCGGGTGAAGAACTCGTCGGCGAGCTTGCGCGCGGTCGCCTCGACGAGGCGCGAGCCGATCTGGGCGAGCTTGCCGCCCACCGAGGCGTCGGCGCTGTACCTGAGCAGCGTGCCGCCGCCGGGCGCGTCCTCGAGCGTCACGACGGCGCTGCCCTTGCCGAAGCCGGCGACCCCGCCCTGGCCGGTGCCGGAGATGCGGTAGCCGTTCGGCGGGTCGAGGTCGGAGAGCGTCACCTGGCCGTTGAACGTCGCCTTGACCGGGCCGACCGCGAGCCCGACCTTGGCCGTGAACTCGGTGTCGGAGGCCTTCTGGATCTCCTGGCAGCCGGGGATGCAGCGGCTGAGGATGGCGGTGTCGTTGAGCGCGGCCCAGACGCGCGCGCGCGACGCGGGAAGGGTCCTCTCTCCGGTCAGTTCCATGTGCTTGCTCCGATGTCGAAAACGGCGGGCAAGCTACGCGCTCGCCATCGCGCGCTCAAGGCGGCAGCGGCGGCCGGTGCGGTGGACTCCCGCGCGGCGCGATTGTTAGGTTCGCCGCGGCCGTCCGCGGGACGGCATCCAAGGGGATGGGGAGCAGGGACATGAACAGGTTCACGGCCATGGCAGCCGGCGCGGCGATGCTCGCGGCGAGCGCCGGCACGGCCAGCGCACAGAGCGGCGAGATCACGCTCGTCGCCTATTCGGGCATCTTCCAGGACAACTACATCGCGTCGGTCGTCCAGCCCTTCATGCGGCGCTTCCCGAACGTGAAGGTGAACTACTTCGCGGCCGGCACCTCGGCGCAGACCCTGGGCATGCTGCGCGCGCAGAAGGCGGACCCGCAGACCGACGTCATCATCTTCGACGTCACCACGGCGATGATCGGCAACACCGAGCAGCTCCTGGATCCGATCTCGGACGCGGACGCGCCGAACATGTCGGAGCTCCACCCCTCCGCGCGCACCCACGGCCCTGGCTTCGGCCCGGCGGTCACCTTCGACCACCTCGTGCTCGTCTACGACGCGGAGAAGGTCACGCCCGCGCCGACGAAGTTCGCCGCGCTCTGGGACCCGCGCTGGAAGGGGCGCATCGCGATCGACGCGCCGCCGAACATCCTCGGCCTCGGCCTGACCGCGATGGCGACGAAGATGGCCGGCGGCGACCACTCGAAGTCGATCGACCCGGGCATCGCGCGGCTGCGCGAGCTCGCGCCGAACATCGCCGCCTTCGAGACCACGCCCGATCCCTACACGCTCGTGCTCAACGGCACGATGGCCTTCGCCAACGGCTGGAACGCGCGCGCGCAGTTCTTCCGCGACCAGTCCAAGGGCAAGCTGGGCGTCGTGCTGCCCGAGGAAGGCAGCATCTTCCAGATCAACACCATCAACGTCACCAAGGGCTCGAAGAACCGCGCCGCGGC
>CANMWW010000151.1 GCA_947500965.1 Alphaproteobacteria bacterium | reverse complement strand
TCCCGGCGAGGGCCGCGCGCAGCGCGGCGATCCTGTCCTGCGTCATCCCCTTCCCTCCCTCGCGCGTCAGGCCGGCCGGAGCGCCGCGGCATGGTGGCGCGCGCGGGCCAGGAAGGCGTCGACGTCCGTCGGCGTGGTGTCGTAGCCGGCCACGAGGCGCACCAGCCAGGCGTCCTCCCCGGGCCAGCGGTAGAAGGCGAAGCCGTCGGCCTGGAGCCCGTCGAGCACGGGCGGCGGCAGGCGCACGAAGATCTCGTTGCCCTCGACGGGATGCACGAACGCGGCCTGCGGCAGCGCCGCGAGGCCGGCGGCGAGGCGCGCGGCCATGGCGTTGGAATGCCGCGCGCAGTCGAGCCAGAGCCCTTCCGACAGGTAGGCCTCCATCTGCGCGGCGAGGAAGCGATGCTTCGACCAGAGCTGGCCGGCGCGCTTGCGCCGCCATCCCATCGTCGCCGCGCGCGCGGGATCGAAGAACACCACCGCCTCCGCCGCCATCGCGCCGTTCTTCGTGGCGCCGAAGGAGAGCGCGTCGACGCCCGCGCGCCAGGTCAGGTCCGCGGGCGACCGCCCGGACCCGGCGACGGCGTTGGCGAAGCGCGCGCCGTCGACATGGAAGCCGAGGCCGCGCGCGCGGCAGACCTCGCCGACCGCGCCGAGCTCGTCGGGCGTGTAGATCGTGCCGGCCTCGGTCAGCTGCGTGAGGCTCACCGCCGCGGGCTGGGTCACGTGCACGCTGCCGACGGCGGAATGGCGCCAGGCGCGGTCGATGTCGGCGGCCGCGACCTTGCCGTGCGCGCCGGGGATCGCGACGAGCTTCGCGCCGCCGGTGTAGAACTCCGGCGCACCGCACTCGTCCGCGTTCACATGGCCGCCGGGATGGCAGTAGATCGCGCCCCAGGGCGGCGACATCGCGGCGAGCGCGAGCGAGTTCGCGGCAGCGCCCGTCGCGACCAGGAAGACCGCGCAGTCACGCTCGAACACGTCGGCGAAGAGGCGCTCCACCCGCCGCGAGATGTCGTCGGCGCCATAGGGCATGGCCCGGCCGCCCGCGGCGGCGGCCATCGCGGCCATGATCCGCGGGTGGACGCCGGTCGTGTTGTCGGAGGCGAAGTTCATGGACCGTCTCCCGTCAGCGCTGCCCGACCACGAAGATCCCGCCCACGGCGCCCGTCGCCGGGTCGAGGACCACCAGCCGCTCGTCCTGCCCGGGCGAGAGGGTGTAAAGCTGGAGCACGATGAGGTTGCCGCTCGCCGTCACCGACTGGATGCGCGTCCCCGCGGGCTGGTCCAGCATGGTCCGCCCCCAGGAGGCGTGGACGGGCGGGCGCGCGCCGGCGCCGGCCGCCTCGTCGTCGCCGCCGCGGCCGGCGCGGTTGACGATCACGGCGACAAGCGTCGCGAACGCGGCCAGCACGGCGATGCCGAGGACGACGACGATGACCTTCAAGGCGCGCATGGGGGACCCTCGGCGATGACCACGGCGCGGCTCGTCGAAGGCGTCTTCGCCGCCCCCGCCGAGGGGGAG
Organism: Alphaproteobacteria bacterium; assembly: GCA_947500965.1. Lineage (GTDB taxonomy): Bacteria > Pseudomonadota > Alphaproteobacteria > CACIAM-22H2 > CACIAM-22H2 > CAIOSQ01. Next base: position 4,661 of record CANMWW010000151.1, on the reverse strand, counting down.
CGGCTGGACCGCGCGCTCGCCGCCGAACTGGCGCCAGCGCATCCGGCCCTGACGCGCTCGCGCCTCAAGTCGATGATCGAGGACCGGCTCGTCCGCCTCGACGGCGCGACCGTAACGGAGCCATCCCGGAGGGTCAAACAGGGCCAGGCCTTCGCGCTCGACCTGCCGCCGCCATCGAGCGGCACGGTCGAGGCGCAGGCGATGGACCTCGACATCCTGCACGAGGACGAGGACCTGCTGGTGGTCGACAAGCCGCCCGGGCTCGTCGTCCATCCCGCGGCCGGCAACCCGGACCGCACGCTGGTCAACGCGCTGCTCGCGCATTGCGGCGAATCCCTGCGCGCGGTCGGCGGCACGGGGCGGCCGGGCATCGTCCATCGCCTCGACAAGGACACGAGCGGCCTCATGGTCGCGGCGAAGACCGAGATCGCCCTGCTCGGCCTGTCGCGGCAATTCGCGGCGCACAGCGTCGAGCGCGTCTACGAGGCGATCGCCTGGGGCCTGCCCTCGCCGCTCGAGGGCGAGATCGCCGGCAACATCGGGCGCTCGCGCGGCGACAGGAAGCGCATGGCGGTGCTGCGCAGTGGCGGCAAGGAGGCGCTGACCCGCTACCGCGTGCTGCAGTCGGTCGCCGACGGCGCCTTCGCGCGCATCGCCTGCAGGCTGGCCACCGGGCGCACCCACCAGATCCGCGTCCATCTCGCCAGCATCGGGCATTCCCTCGTGGGCGACCCGGTCTATGGCCGCAGCGCGGGGCGGCGGCGGCGGCTGCCGCCGGAGGCGGAGGCCGCGATCGCGGCCTTCCCGCGCCAGGCCCTCGACGCCGTCGTCCTCGGCTTCCAGCACCCGCGCAGCGGCGAGAGGCTGCGCTTCGAGCGCCCGCTGCGCAGCGACATGGTGGCGCTGCTACGGATCCTCGAGGAAGCGCGTTGAACCTGTGAAAGCCGCGTTCCCGCCACTATTCTCTGCTGCCATCCGGATGCCGGCCCGCGACGCCGGCGATTCGCCCCAAGGAGACAGATGACCCGCAATCTTCCTGCCCTTTCCGGAGAGCGCGGCGTCTCGCGCTACCTGCAGGAGATCCGCAAGTTTCCCCTGCTGGCGGTGGACGAGGAATTCATGCTCGCCAAGCGCTGGCGCGAGCATGGCGACGCCGACGCCGCCCACCGGCTGGTCACCAGCCACCTCAGGCTCGTGGCCAAGATCGCCATGGGCTATCGCGGCTATGGGCTGCCGGTCTCGGAGCTCATCTCCGAGGGCAATGTCGGCATGATGCAGGCGGTCAAGCGCTTCGACCCGGACAAGGGCTTCCGCCTCGCCACCTACGCGATGTGGTGGATCCGCGCCTCGATCCAGGAATACATCCTGCATTCCTGGTCGCTGGTGAAGCTCGGCACCACCGCCGCGCAGAAGAAGCTCTTCTTCAACCTGCGGCGCGCCAAGGCGCAGCTCCAGGTGATGGACGACCGCCAGTTCACGCCCGAGAAGGTCCGGCGCATCGCCACCGACCTCGGCGTGTCCGAGCAGGACGTCGTGCAGATGAACCAGCGCCTCGCAGCGCCCGACCACTCGCTGAACGCGCCGCTGCGCGGCGACGGCGAGGGCGAGTTGGAGTGGCAGGACTGGCTCGTCGACGAGACCGCCGACCAGGAGGTCCGGCTCGCCGACGAGCAGGAATTCGGTCGCCGCAAGGCGATGATGGAGGAGGCGCTGAAGACGCTCAACGAGCGCGAGCGCCAGATCCTGGTGGAGCGTCGCCTGACCGAGAACCCCGCCACGCTCGAGGATCTCTCCCACCGCTACAACGTCAGCCGCGAGCGCGTGCGCCAGATCGAGAACCGCGCCTTCGAGAAGCTGCAGAAGGCCGTGCGCGCGCTGACCGCGGAGGAGGCCCGCGCGGCCGAGGACGCCATCTCCGCGGGCATTCCCTTCCCCGGCGCGCCACGGGCGCTGCCGGGGCCAGCCGCCACGCGCTGAGCGCGGCGCGGACGGCCCCGGCCCGCGCGCCGTCAGGCCGCCTTCACCTCGATCCTGCGCTCCGGCTTGCGCGCCTCCGGCTTCTTCGGAAGCCTGACGGTCAGCACGCCGCGCGCGAAGCGCGCATCGATGGCCGCCGCATCGACGCCATCGGGCACGGCGAAGCTTCGCTCGAAGGAACCGAAATTGCGCTCCCGCAGGCAGAAATCGGCGGATTTCTCCTCCTTCTCGGCCTGCTTCTCGCCGCGGATGGAGAGCGTGCCATCCGCCAGCTTCACCTCGATGGACTTCTCGTCCATGCCCGGCAGCTCGATGGCGATCTCGTAGCCCTCGCCTGTCTCGACGATGTCGGCGGCCGGCAACGCGCCCCAGCCGCTCTCCCGCCGCCAGAAGGGCTCGATGTCGAAGGCCGAGCGCCCGAATGGCAGGTGCCAGAAGCCGCGGTCGAAATCCTCGAAGAGCCGGTCCACCTCGCGGCGCAGCGTCTCGAACGGCCGCGACGGCGCGACGCGCGCCTGCGGCCGCGCCTCGGTCCTGACCGGAAGCCTGGTGCCGGTGTCAGCCATCGCCTTGTCCTCCTCGGTTGACTGTGGAGAGCCCGAGGAGTGCCGCCGAGCCGGCGCGGCGGCAATGACGCCGGTCAAGGATCGGAGAGCGCGGCGACCGAGACGCGCAGCCCCCAGAACAGGGACGGCGCGGAGATCAGCAGGGAAAGGAAGGCGACGCCGCAGCCCTGCGCCGTGCCCGCGAGGCCCCTGCGTTCCGCGGGCAGCGCCGCGCGCGCGCATTCCAGGGCCGGGCCGATCGCGAACACCATCCAGCCGACCACGCCCGCGAGCAGCGCCACGGGGATGATGCCCAGCGCCTCGCGCACCTCGTCCTTCCAGTACGCGAGGCAGAGGAGCACCTGCGCGCAGGTCGACATGACGTCGCCGTCGCGCAGCCAGCGGGGCACGCCGACGAGCCGGGACGCGTGCTGCCAGCTGGCCACCGCCAGCGCGCAGAGGCCGACGAGGTAGAGGCCCGCGTACCAGGGCATGCGCGGCTGGCCGCCCCTCAATCCGCGAATGGATCGGACACGAGGATCGTGTCGTTGCGCTCGGGGCTCGTCGACAGCAGCGCCACGGGCACGCCGACGAGCTCCTCCAGGCGGCGGATGTACTTGATCGCGTTGGCCGGGAGCTCGGCCCAGCTGCGCGCGCCGCGCGTCGACTCGCTCCATCCGGCGACGGTCTCGTAGACAGGCTCCAGCCGCGCCTGCGCGCCTGCGTTCGCCGGCACGTGGTCGATCGCGCGGCCATCGAGGCGATAGCCGGTGGAGATGCGGATCTCCGGAAGCCCGTCGAGCACGTCCAGCTTGGTGAGCGCGATCCCGCGCACGCCACCGACGCGCAGCGCCTGGCGCACCATGACGGCGTCGAACCAGCCGCAGCGGCGGCGGCGGCCGGTCACGGTGCCGAACTCCTTGCCGCGGTCGCCGAGCAGCTGGCCCGTGGCGTCGGTCAGCTCGGTCGGGAAGGGACCGGAGCCCACGCGGGTCGTGTAGGCCTTGCAGATGCCGAGCACGTAGCCCGTGGCGAGCGGCCCGAGCCCCGAGCCCGTCGCGGCCTGCCCGGCGACCGTGTTCGACGAGGTGACGTAGGGATAGGTACCGTGGTCGACGTCGAGCATCGCCGCCTGCGCGCCCTCGAAGAGGATGCGCTTGCCCGCGCGGCGCGCCGCGTCGAGCGTCATCCAGACGGGCTCGGCGAACTCCAGGACCTTCGGCGCGACCTCCACCAGCTGGGCGCGCAGCGCCGCGCGATCGATCGCCGGCGCGCCCATGCCGCGGCGCAGCGCGTCGTGGTGGCGCAGCAGCTCGTCGAGCTTCCAGTCGAGCGACGCCTCGTCGGCGAGGTCGCAGAGGCGGATGGCGCGGCGCGCGACCTTGTCCTCGTAGGCGGGGCCGATGCCGCGGCCGGTCGTGCCGAGCTTGCGCTCGCCGCGCGATTCCTCGCGCATGCGGTCGAGCTCGCCATGCAGCGGCAGGATCAGGGCGACGTTCTCCGCCACGCGCAGCGTCTGCGGCGTGACGGCGACGCCCTGCCCGCGCACGCGCTCGATCTCCGCGAGCAGCGCCCACGGGTCGACCACGACGCCGTTGCCGATGACGGAGACCTTGCCCGGGCGCACGACGCCGGAGGGCAGCAGGCTGAGCTTGAACACGCTCTCGCCGACGACCAGCGTGTGGCCGGCGTTGTGCCCGCCCTGGAAGCGCACGACGATCTCCGCGCGCTCCGACAGCCAGTCGACGATCTTGCCCTTGCCTTCGTCGCCCCACTGGGCGCCGACAACGGTGACGTTGCTCATGGGGTTCTCACTCTTCTCCGAGGGCGAGGATCGCGTCGTCGATCCAGGCGTGGCTGCAGCCGAGGCGACGGGCCTCGGCCGCATGGTCGGCGACCGGGTCGAGCCCGGCCACCGTCGTCCATCCATCCCTGCGCAGCGCCTCTCCGCGCGCCGGGGACGTCGCGAGCGGCAGGAAGATCCGCCGCGCGCGGCCCACGGCCGGCAGGGCGCGCAGGATCGTGTCGGTATACAGCGTGAACCCGGTCGCCGGCTCGCCGGCCTCGCCGGAGAAGTCGCCGCCCGCGAGGTAGCGCCCCCCGCGGCCGAGCTCCCCGCGCACGCCGCGGGCGAAGAGC
>CANMWW010000150.1 GCA_947500965.1 Alphaproteobacteria bacterium | reverse complement strand
CAGGCATCGCGTGCGGGCAGCGCGGATGGAAATGGCAGCCCGAGGGCGGGTTGGCGGGCGACGGCGTCTCGCCCTCGATGCGAGGCATGCGCCCGCGCAGCGCGGGATCGGGGATCGGGGAGGCATCGCGCAGCATGCGCGTGTAGGGATGGAGCGGGTCGCCGAAGAGCTCGGCCGCCGTGCCCATCTCGACGATCCGGCCGAGATACATCACCGCGACGCGCTGGCAGAAATACCGCACGACGCCGAGGTCATGCGCGATGAACACGAAGGACAGGCCGCGCTGCGCCTGCAGGCGGCGCATGAGCTCCAGCACCTGCGCCTGGATCGAGACGTCGAGCGCCGAGACCGGCTCGTCCGCGACGATCAGCTCGGGCTCGACCGACAGCGCGCGCGCGATGCCGATGCGCTGGCGCTGCCCGCCGGAGAACTCGTGCGGGTAGCGCTCGGCGGCGTCTGCCGGCAGGCCGACCTCCTCGAGCAGCGAGGCCACGCGCGCGCGCACCTCCTGCGCGGAGCCGGCGATGCCGTGCACCTCGATGGGCTCGGCGAGCGCGCGGCCGATGCTGCGCCGGGGATTCAGCGAGGAATACGGATACTGGAAGACGATCTGCAGCTTGCGGCGCAGGGCGCGCAGCGCCGCGCCGGAGGCTGCGCGCACGTCCTGGCCGCGATAGACGACCTCGCCCGCGTCGGGCTCGATCAGCCGCAGGATCGCCCGGCCCGCCGTCGACTTGCCGCAGCCGGACTCGCCGACGATGCCGAAGGCCTCGCCCGCGCCGACCTCGAAGCCGATGCCGTCGACCGCGCGCACGGTCACGGCGGCGGCGCGCGACAGGCCGCCGCCGGTGGCGAAGTGCTTGCGCAGGCCGCGCACGGTGAGGACGGGGTCGGTCATTCGCCGCGCAGCTTCGGGTCTGTGGCGTCGCGCAGGCCGTCGCCGAGCATGTTCAGCGAGAAGATCAGCGCGAGGATCGCGAGGCCGGGATAGATGCACAGCCATGGGGCGTCGAGGATGTTCTCGAACCCGTCGCGGATCATGCCGCCCCAGGTCGGCGTCGGCGGCCGCACGCCCAGGCCGATGAAGCTCAGAGAAGCCTCGACGCGCACGGCCGTCGCCATCCAGAGCGACGCCATCACGAGAACCTCCGAGACGATGTTCGGCAGGACGTGGACGAACAGGATCCGCCCATGGCCGAAGCCGAGCGCGCGACCGGCCTCCACGAACTGGCGCTCCTTCACGATCAGCGTGGGCGCGCGGGTGATGCGCGCGAAGGGCGCCAGCGCCGTCAGCGCGATCGCGACGATCAGGTTGGCCTGGCTCGGCCCCAGCAGCGCGACGATGATCAACCCCAGGATCAGCGCGGGGAACGACAGCAGGATGTCCATCACCTGCATGACCAGCATGTCGAAGCGCCCGCCGACATATCCCGAGACGAGGCCGATCGTGCCGCCGACCACCAGCGCGAGCGTGATCGCGGAGATCGAGACGGAGAGCGAGATGCGCGCGCCCCAGACCAGGCGCGCGTAGACGTCGCGCCCGAACTCGTCGGTGCCGAACCAGTGCTCGGCCGAGGGCGGCCGCAGCTTCGCGATGATGTCCTGCTCCAGCGGGTCCGTGCCGGCGATCCATGGCGCGAGCAGCGCCATCGCGCAGATCGCCACGAACATGGCGAGGCCGACCCAGGACGTCTTGTTCGTCCCGAAGACCTGGAACAGGCGGGCGAGGATGCGCATGGTCATGCCTGCTTCACCCGCGGGTCGATCAGGCCATAGGCCAGGTCGGTCAGCAGGTTCGTGACGACGATCAGGAAGCAGTAGATGACCATGAGGCCCTGGAGCATCGCGTAGTCGCGCTGGTTCAGCGCCGTCACGATGACCTTGCCGAGGCCCGGGCGGTTGAAGACGATCTCGGTGAGGACCGAGTTCCCGATGTTGATGCCGAGATAGAGGCCGACGACGGTCACCACCGGGATGAGCGCGTTGCGCAGCGCGTGGCGCCTGATCACCAGCCGCGCCGGCACGCCCTTCGCGCGGGCGGTGCGCACGTAGTCCTCGGACAGGACCTGAAGCATGGCCGAGCGCGTGACGCGCGTGATGTAGGCGACCATCACCAGGCCGAGCGTGATCGTCGGCAGCACCAGCTTCCAGGTGCGGTCTCCCAGGTCCGCGAGGTTGGACGTGCCGATCACCGGGAAGAGCCGGTAGTGCAGCGAGAAGACCATGAGCAGGAAGATCCCCGACACGAAGACCGGGAAGGACAGGCCGACCAGCGAAACGATGCGGATGACGTAGTCGGCCAGGCGGTTGCGGCGCAGCGCCGCCCAGACGCCGAGCGGCACGCCCAGCGCGGTGCCGAGCACGAGCGACGAGATGGTCAGGTCGAGCGTGTGCGGCAGGACCGCGACGACCTCCTGGATCACCGGCCGGCCCGAGACCAGCGAGCGGCCGAGGTCGCCGGTGAGCGCGGCGGTTATGAAGTCGAAGTACTGCGCGAGCAGCGGCTTGTCGATGCCGAGCTTCTCGCGCAGCGCGGCGAGCGCCTGCGGCGTCGCCTGGTCGCCGAGCACGGTCAGCGCCGGGTCGCCCGGGATGATCCTGACGATCACGAACACGACCGTCAGCACCGCGACCAGGGTCGGCATCGCCGCGAGGAGGCGCTTGGCCACGTACCAGATCATCTCACGCCGCCCTCGCGCCGGCCGGCGCGCGCACGCCGCAGCGCACCGAATGCCCGGGCGCGACCTCGACCAGCGCCTGCGACGACGCCTCGCAGGACGGGCGCCGCGCCGGGCAGCGCGGCGCGAAGCGGCACCCCGGCGGCATGCGGTCGATCGGGGGCACCTGCCCGCCGATGGCGTCGAGCGACTGCTCCTCGCGGTCGATGCGCGGGATCGCGCGGAACAGCGCCTCGGTATAGGGATGGACCGGGCCGGAGAAGATGCGCGCGACGGGCGCGATCTCGACGATCTCGCCGGCGTACATGACGGCCACGCGGTCCGCGATCGCGGCCACCACGCCGAGGTTGTGGGTGATGAAGAGCATCGACATGCCCTGCGCGGACTTGAGGTCCGCGAGCAGGCCCAGCACCTGGGCCTGGATCGTCACGTCGAGCGCCGTGGTCGGCTCGTCGGCAAGGAGCAGCGCCGGCTTGAGCGCGATCGCCATGGCGATCATCACGCGCTGCCGCATGCCGCCCGAGAACTGGTGGGGATAGTCCGCGAAGCGCCGCCGCGCCGAGGGGATCTTGACCTCCTCCAGCAGGCGCAGAGCCTCCGCGTCCGCCGCCGCGGCGTCGATGGCGCGATGGACGCGCAGCGCCTCCGAGACCTGGAACCCGACGCTGAGCACGGGGTTCAGCGACGTCATGGGCTCCTGGAAGATCATCGCCATGCGGTCGCCGCGCAGGCGCTCGAGCTCGGCCTCCCGCATCGCGGCGACGTCGCGGCCCTCGAACAGGATCCGCCCGGAACCGACGCGGCCCTGGGGCCTTGGCACGAGCCCCATCACGGACAGCGCCGTGATGCTCTTCCCGCATCCGGACTCGCCGACCAGGGCAAGCGTCTCGTTGCGCGCCACGTCGAAGGAAAGCCCGCGCACGGCCGGCCACCACGCGCCGCGCACGCGGAACTCGACCGAAAGGTCTTCCACGCGGAGCACGGGTGTGTCGTCGACGGCGCCGGACATCGGGCGCGCAAGTTGATCGACGCGGGGACTCTTGTCCACCGTGCCGCAGGCCCGCCGGCTCAGAGCCAGCGACGGACCCAGCCGAGCCCGGCGCTGCTGCCTGCGCGTGGCCGGTACTCGCAGCCGATCCAGCCGCGATAGCCGACCTCGTCGAGCAGGTCGAACAGGAAGGGGAAGCTGACCTCGCCGCGGTCCGGCTCGTGGCGCTCCGGGACGCCGGCGACCTGGACGTGCCCGACATGCGCGATGTCGCGGCGGATCTTCGCCGCGAGGTCGCCCTCCATGATCTGGCAGTGGTACAGGTCGAGCTGCACCTTGAGGTTCGGCGCGCCCACCTCCTCCCGGATGCGATGCGCCTCGTCCTGGCGGTTCAGGAAATAGCCAGGCATGTCGCGCGTGTTGATCGGCTCGATCAGCACCTCCCTGCCCGACTTCGCCGCCGCCGCGGCCGCGAGCCGCAGGTTGGCGACATAGGTCGCCCGGCAGGCGGCGCGGTCAGCGTCCGGAGACGGGATGCCGGCCATGACGTGCAGGCGCGGGCAATCGAGGACCATCGCGTACTCGAGCGCCTTCGCGATCGTCGACGCGAACTCCGCCTCCCGCCCGGGGATGGCAGCCATGCCGCGCTCGCCCGCGTCCCAGTTCCCCGGGGGGAAGTTGAAGAGTACGTTCGCGAGGCCGGCGCCGCGCAGCCGTGCAGCGACCTCGGCCGCGGGATGCGCGTAGGGAAAGAGGAACTCGACGGCGCGGAAGCCATCGGCGGCCGCGGCGGCGAAGCGGTCCAGGAAGGCGTGCTCCTGGTACATCATCGAGAGATTGGCGGCGAAGCGCGGCATCCTGTCCTCCTCAAGCCTTCTTGCCGGCATCTTCGCCGGTCGCGGCCGGCGCGGGCAGCTCGATCCCGGCCAGCGCGCTGAACACCTTGATCACCGCGGCATCGTCCTCGCCGCCATGCCCGTGCGCCGCCGCCATGGTGAAGAGCTGGTGCGCGGTCGCCGCCATCGGCGTCGGGAAGAGGTTCTTCTTCGCGGCCTCGAGCACGATGCCGAGGTCCTTGACGAAGATGTTGACCGCCGAGCGCGGCGCGTAGTCGCCGTCGAGCACGTGCGCCATGCGGTTCTGGAACATCCATGACCCGCCCGCGCTGTTCGTGATCACCTCGTAGACGGCGCGCGGGTCCGCGCCGAGCCGGATGGCGAGCGCCATCGCCTCCGCCGCCACGGCGATGTGCGCGCCGGCCAGCAGCTGGTTGACGAGCTTCACCTGGGAGCCCGGGCCGGGCCTGTCCCCGAGCCGGTAGACCTTGGCCGCGATCGCCGCGAGCACCGGCTCGCAGGCGGCGAAGGCCTCCGGCGCGCCCGAGGCCATGATCGTGAGCTTGCCCGACTGCGCGCCGACCGCGCCGCCGGAGACGGGCGCGTCGACCAGCAGCAGCGAGCGCTCGGCGAGCCGCTTGCCAAGCACCTCGGGATAGTCCGGCGGCACGGTCGCGCTCTGCAGCACGACGCTGCCCGGCGCCATAGCCGCCGCCGCGCCCTGCGCGCCGAACAGCGCGTCGTCCACCTGCGCGGCGTTGACCACCAGCAGGATCGCGGCCTGCGCGCCCGAGGCGGCCTCGGCCGGGCTCGCGCAGGGGCGCCCGCCGAGCCGCGCGAGCGCCGCGCCGGCCTCCGCGCGCACGTCGTAGCCGGACACCTCGTGGCCCGCGCGCAGGAGCGACGCAGCGACACCCATGCCCATCGATCCCAGCCCGATGACGGCCACCTTCATGCCAACCTCCCGTGCGCCCAAGTTCCGATTGCCGGCGGCGCCCTTCCGGCGCGACAAATTACAGGCAGCGGCCCCGCGCCGCGAACGCAAAACGCGCGACACGCGCATCGACCGCCGGAGCCATCGGACATGACATCGACCTGCCTGCTCGGCGCCATCGCCGACGACCTGACGGGCGCGACCGACCTGTGCAACACGCTGGTGCGCGACGGGATGCGGACGGTGCAGGCCGTCGGCGTGCCGCCCGCCGACTTCGCGGTCCCCGACGCCGACGCGATCGTGGTCGCGCTCAAGTCGCGCACGATCCCGGCCGGGGATGCCGTCGACCAGTCGCTGGCCGCGCTGTCCTGGCTGCGCCGTGCCGGGGCGCGGCGGTTCTTCTTCAAGTACTGCTCCACCTTCGATTCGACCGACGAGGGCAATATCGGCCCCGTGGCCGATGCCCTGCTCGACGCGCTGGGCGCGAGGCTGGCCATCGCCTGCCCTGCGTTCCCGGAGACCGGACGCTCCGTCTTCCAGGGCCATCTCTTCGTCGGCGACGTGCTGCTCTCGGACTCGCCGATGCGCGACCACCCGCTGACGCCGATGCGCGATCCCAGCCTCGTGCGCGTGCTGTCCCGCCAGACGCCGCGAAAGGTGGGGCTGGTGCCCTTCGCCGACGTCGAGGCGGGCGAGGCCGCCATCGCCGCGCGGCTCGAGGCGCTGCGGTCGGGCGGCGTGTCGCACGCGAT
>CANMWW010000149.1 GCA_947500965.1 Alphaproteobacteria bacterium | reverse complement strand
TGGCGGATCGGCTGGCCATGGAAATGCACGAGCCGCGGCACGTAGTAGCCGGTGATGGCGGCGGGCGGACCGTCGCCCGCGAAGAGCGCGCGCAGCTCGGCCGCGAGCTCGGGGGTGACGCGCTCGTCGGCGTCGAGGTGCAGCTGCCAGGGATGGCGCAGCGCCAGCGTCGCGATCGCCCAGTTGCGCTGCGCGCCGTAGCTCTCGAAGGGATGCGAGGCCACGCTGGCGCCGGCGGCGCGCACGATGTCGAGCGTGGCGTCGGTCGACCCGGAATCGACGACATGCACGTCGTCGCTCAGCGCGCGCGCCGAGGCGACGGTCGCGCCGATCGTGTCGGCGGAGTTGAAGGTCAGGATGACGACCGAGATCGGCAGCATGGCGCCGGGCACCGAGTTCATGCCGGCGGCTCCCTGCCCTCGGCGAGCGCTCGATACACGGCCTCGAGCCGGACGGCAATCTCCGCCCAGTCGTAGTGCGCGGCGACGAAGGCGCTGGCGCGCGCGCCCATGGCGGCGGCGGCAGGCGTGTCGCGCAGGATCGCCTCCAGCCCGTCGGCGACCGCATCGACCGTGGTCGGCACGACGCGTCCCGCCTGCGCGGCGGCGATCTCGCGCCAGATGTTGACCTTGTCGGAGACGAGCACCGGCAGGCCGCAGGCCATGGCCTCGACGACGGCGATGCCGAAATTCTCCGAGTAGGAGGGCAGCGCGAAGCAGGCCGCGTCGCGGAAGGCGGAGAGCTTCGCCTCGCCCGAGAGCAGGCCGGTGAAGGTGACGTGCGCGCCGATCCCCTCGGCGGCGACCCAGCCGCGCGCGCGTGCCTCCATGCCGTCGTCCGGCCCCGCGACGACGAGATGGAGGTCGGGCAGCCGCGCGGCCACGCGCGCGAAGGCCGGCACCAGCAGGTCGAGGCCCTTCTTGAAGTTCAGCCGCGACAGGAAGAGGACGATGCGGCGGCCGCGCGCCTCCTCGGGCAGGCGCGCGCGCAGCCCGCCCTCCGGCGGCAGCGTCGCGTAGGCGGAGAGGTCGAGGCCGTTGGGCACGACCACGCCGCGCGCGCCGAAGCAGGCCGGCGCGGCGAGCTCGCCCTCCTCCGCCGCGGTCCAGTGCAGCGCCGCGGCCTCGCGGATGACGAGGTCCTGGAAGAGCAGGCCGAGCACGCGCTTCTCGAGCCGGCGCCGCGCGCGGATCAGGGGGTCGAGCGTGCCGTGCGGGCGCAGCAGGTAGGGCTTGCCGTGCCTGCGGCAGGCGCGCGCCGCCGCCCAGACATGGAAGAGGAAGAGCGAGTGGATGTGCACGACGTCGGCGCGGGCGACCTCGGCGTCGAGCGCGCGCGCCAGCGGCCAGGAGGTCGCGAAGGCGCGCGGCGCGCCCTGCGCGAAAACCGAGACCCTGACGCCGCGATCGTCGAAGGCGACGCCGGGCACCAGGCCCTCGCGCGGCTCGGCGTCGCGGTCGGTGGTGAGGATCGCGACCTCGTGGCCGCGCCGGGCGACGGCGCGCGCCATCTCGCGCGCGGCCTTGGCGGGCCCGCCGGTGCGCTCGGCGAGCGAGGCGATGACGTGGAGGATGCGAATGGGAGGCAGGTCCGTTCTGGCGGCCGGGAATGTTCTGGATCGCGAGGCGCGCGGCAAGCGGAGAACGCGCCCGCCCCGCGCGCTATTTCCGCCGCCCGCGCCGCGCTACCCTCCCCGCGCCGGCGGCGGGCGACAGGCCGCGCCGGGACTGGACGGCAAGGAAGGACTTCTCGACCATGCGGATCCTGGTGCTCGGCGCCGGCGGCGTCGGCGGCTATTTCGGCGGCAGGCTGGCGGAGGCCGGCGTGCCCGCCACGTTCCTCGTGCGGCCGGCCCGCGCCGCGCAGCTCGCCCGCGACGGGCTGGTGGTGGAGAGCCCCTGCGGGGGCTTCCGCGTCCAGCCGCTGGTGGCGACCGAGGCAGGCGACGAGGGCTGGGACCTCGTCCTGCTCTCCTGCAAGTCCTACGACCTGGCCGCGGCGATGGACGCGATCGCCCCTGCGGTCGGCGCCGGGACCCTCGTCCTGCCGCTGCTCAACGGCCTCGCCCACATGGACGCGCTCGACGCGCGCTTCGGCACCGCGCGGGTGGCCGGCGGCGTCGCCTACATCGCCGCGACGCTGTCGCCGGAGGGCACGGTCCGGCACCTCAACGACGTCCACCGGCTCGGCTTCGGCATGCGCGGGGGTGACCATCCGCCCGCGCTGCGCGGGCTGGCCGAGGCGCTCGGCCGCACCCCGGTCGAGGCGCGGCTGCTCGACGACCCGGTCCAGGCGCTGTGGGACAAGTGGACCCTGCTCGGGCCGCTGGCGGCGACCACCTGCCTGATGCGCGCGCCGGTCGGCCGGATCGTGGCGGCGGAGGGCGGGGCCGCGCTGATGCACGCCTGCCTCGCCGAGGTCGTGTCGATCGCCACCGCCGCCGGCCATGCCCCGGCGGAGGCGGTCGTCGCCTCGGCCGGCAGGACCCTGGCCGAGCCCGGGTCGCGCTTCGCGGCGTCGATGCTGCGCGACATCGAGCGCGGCGGCCCGACCGAGGGGGCCCATGTCGTGGGCGACCTCGTGGCGCGGGCGGCCGCTTCCGGCATCGCCGCCCCCGTCCTCGGCGCGGCATGGATCCACCTCCAGGCCCACGAGGCGGGCCGCGCCCGGCGCTGAGGGCGGTTCCGCGCCAGCCCGCGCGTGCTATATCTCCCGCCGTCCCCTGCCCCCGGCGAGAACATGCCCACCCCGACCGAAGGCGAGTTCCGCGCGCGCCTGCTTGCGCGCTACCTGACCACGCACGACTCGGTCTCGGGCGCGCGCGACGGCCTCGCCCGCCGCCGTCCCTATCTCGAGCGCCTGGTGCGCGACCATTTCCCGCCGGAGCGCGACGCCGCGATCCTCGACCTCGGCTGCGGCCATGGCGCGATCGTCTGGGCCGCGCGCGGCCTCGGCTACACCAATGTCCGGGGCGTCGACGCGAGCCCCGAGCAGGTGGCCGCGGCGCGCGAGCTCGGCATCGAGGGCGTCGCGCAGGGCGATCTGCGCGAGGCGCTGGACGCGCTCGCTCCCGGCTCGATGGACGCGATCGTCCTCTTCGACCTCTACCACTACTTCACGAAGCCCGAGCAGATGGCGATCGCGGACGCCGTGCGCCGCGCGCTCCGGCCGGGCGGGCGCTTCATCCTGCACGTCCCCAACGCCGAGGCGGTGTTCGCCGCGCGCATGCGCTACTGGGACGTGCTCGCCGAGGACGCCTTCACCCGCGCCTCGATCGCCCAGATGCTGCGCGCCTGCGACTTCGCCGAGGTCGCCTGCTTCGAGGACCGCCCCGTGGCGCATGGCGCGCGCAGCGCGCTGCGCGCGGCGCTCTGGCCGCTGCTGCGCGGCGTCATGCGGCTCTTCCTCGCCGTGGAGACCGGCGAGGGCGGGCGCGAGGCGATCTTCAGCCAGTGCCTGCTGGCGGTGGCGCGGCGATGACGACGCGGAATTCAAACGGCAGCGGCGGCGTTGTCGCCACGCCCACTCCCCTGCGGTGCGCGCGATGAGGATCCTCTATATCGGCTTCGACATCGAGGGCGTGGGCGGCATCGCCACCTACAGCCGCCACCAGGTCCGCGCGCTCAAGGCGCTGGGCTGCGAGGTCTTCGCGCTGTCGATCGACAAGCAGGAGCGCTTCGCCGAGCGCGGGCTCGTCGACCAGCGCTTCCGCTTCGCCAGCCGCGCCGGCGCGGTCGCGCGCGCGCTCGGCACCGTGGCGCGCCGGGGCTTCGACGCGCTGATGGTCAACCATGTCTACCTCGCCGGCCTCGGCCTCGTGGCGAAGCGGCTGAAGGGCACGCCCTACTCGATCAACGTCTACAACATCGACATCCTCTGCACGCTGCCGCGGCTGCGCGAGCTCGCCTTCTCGCAGGCGGACCTCGTGCTCGCGGACTGCCGCTACACGATCGAGAACATGCCGCGCTTCCACCCGCGCGTGCCGCCGACCGGCCTGCTCTACGACCCGGTCGACGTGTCCTTCTTCCGGCCGATCCCGACCGCCGCGGCGCGCGCCGAGGTGATGAAGCGCTTCCCGTCGATCGGCGACATCGCCGACCGGTTCGTGTGCGTGACGGTCGCGCACATGGCCGGGCCGCCGAACAACAACAAGGGCCATCGCCAGGCGATCGAGGCGCTGGCGCGCATGCGCGACCCGCGCTTCCTCTACCTCGTCGTCGGCGAGGGCCCGGACAGGCCGGCGATCGAGGCCCATGCGCGCGCCCATGGCGTGGAGGGCCAGGTCTTCCTCACCGGCCTGGTGCCGCAGGACGCCCTGCCCTTCCTCTATGCCTGCGCCGACGCGGCGATCCTCGTCGCCAAGGGCGGGCCCGGCCTCGGCGAGGCGGTGCCGCTCGGCCTGCTCGAGGCGGCCGCTGCGGGCGTGCCCTTCGTGTGCGGCAACGAGGACGGCTCGATCGAGGCGATCGACCCCGCGCGGCCCAACGGCATCGCGATCGACCCCTCGGACGTGGACGCGCTGGTGGGGGCGCTGCGCGAACTTGCCGGCGACGAGGCGCGGAGGCGGCAGATGGGCATCAACGGCAAGCACGTCGTCGACGACGTCTTCCGCCTCGAGCGCTTCACCGAGGCCCAGGGCGAGCATCTCGCGCGCCATCTCGGCTTCGCGCGCGCGAAGGTGGCGGCATGAGCGAGGGAACGACCAGGCTGTATCGCGAGCGGATCTACGGCCGCTACGTCGAGGCCGCCTGCGCCGAGGTGGCGCCGGGGACGATCGAGGGCCTGGCGCCGCGCATCCCCTACCTGCGGCGGCTCGTGCGCGAGCATTTCCCGCAGCGCGTCGACGCCGCGATCCTCGACCTCGGCTGCGGCCATGGCGCGCTGATCCATGTCGCGCGCACGCTGGGCTACACCAACATCGGCGGCGTCGACGGCAGCCCCTCGCAGGTCGAGGCGTCGCGCCGGCTCGGCATCGAGGGCGTGCGCTATGGCGACATGTTCGAGGTGCTGCGCGCGCTGCCGCCCGCGAGCCTCGACGCCGCGGTCTCCTTCGACGTGCTCGAGCACCTCGACCGCGACGAGATCATCGCCTTCACCGACGAGGTCGCGCGCGTCCTGAAGCAGGGCGGGCGCTGGATCGTGCACGTGCCCAACGGCGCCTCGCCCTTCGCCGGCGCCGCGCTCTACAGCGACCTCACCCACGAGCTCGCCTTCACGGCGGAATCGATGACGCAGCTGGCGCTGTCCTCGGGCTTCCGCAGCGTCAGCTTCGCGGAGGACGAGCCGGTCGCGCATGGCGCCAAGAGCTGGCTGCGGCTGCTGGCCTGGCGCGCGATCCGCGCCTGCCTGCGCTTCTACCTGCGCGCGGAGACGGGCGCCGTCGCCCATCCCGTGCTGACCCAGAACTTCCTGGCGGTCCTGATCCGTTAGCATGTGCGGCATCAACGGCATCTTCGCGCATGGCGACGGCGCGCCTCCCGCCGACGGGGCGGAACTGCGGCGCGCGCGCGAGCGCATGCGCGCGCGCGGTCCCGACGGCGCGGGGGAATGGTTCTCCGCCGACGGGCGCGTCGCGCTCGGCCACAGGCGGCTGTCGATCATCGACCTGCGCGAGGTCGCGGGCCAGCCGATGCTCGACGACACGGGCGAGCTCGCGGTGGTCTTCAACGGCGAGATCTACGGCCATCGCGCGCTGCGCGCGGAGCTCGAGGCCGGCGGCGCGCGCTTCCGCACCGACTCCGACACCGAGGTGCTGCTGCATCTCTGGCGCCGCCGCGGCCCCGCGATGGTCGAGGCGCTGCGCGGCATGTTCGCCTTCGCGCTCTGGGACGCGCGCGCGGGCACGCTCTTCCTCGCGCGCGACCCCTACGGCATCAAGCCGCTCTACGTCGCCGAGGACGGGAAGACGCTGCGCTTCGCCTCGCAGGTGAAGGCGCTGCTGGCGGGCGGCGGCGTCGACGCCTCGCCCGAGCCCGCGGGCCATGCCGGCTTCTTCCTCTGGGGCAGCGTGCCGGAGCCCTGGACGCTGCATCGCGGCATCCGCGCGCTGCCCGCGGGATCCTCGCTGCTCGTCGGCCGCGACGGCCGGCGCGAGCAGCGGCGCTTCTTCGACATGGCCGCCATCCTGCGCGAGGCCGGCCCCGCGCCCGCCTCCCCCGCGGCGCGCGCCGAGATGCTGCACGCCGCGCTCGC
>CANMWW010000148.1 GCA_947500965.1 Alphaproteobacteria bacterium | reverse complement strand
GCACGATCATGCCGGGCTACACGCACCTGCAGCCGGCCCAGCCCGTGACCTTCGGGCACCACATGCTCGCCTATGTCGAGATGCTCGGCCGCGACCGCGGCCGCTTCGCCGACGCGGCCAGGCGCGGCAACCGCTCGCCGCTCGGCGCCGCGGCGCTCGCCGGCACGTCCTTCCCCATCGATCGCCACGCGACGGCGAAGGCGCTGGGCTTCGACGGGCCGACCGACAACTCGCTGGACTCCGTCGCCAGCCGCGACTTCGGCCTCGAGTTCCTCGCCGCCTGCTCGATCTGCTCGACGCATCTCTCGCGCCTGGCCGAGGAGCTGGTGATCTGGACGAACCCGCTCTTCGGCTTCGTGTCGCTGTCCGACGCCTTCACGACCGGCAGCTCGATCATGCCGCAGAAGCGCAACCCCGACGCCGCCGAGCTGGTGCGCGGCAAGGCGGGCGCCACGCTCGGCGCCTTCGTGCGCCTGACCATGATCCTCAAGGGCCTGCCGCTGACCTATGGCAAGGACATGCAGGACGACAAGCCGGCGATCTTCGAGGCGGCCGACGCGATCGAGCTCAGCCTCGCCGCGATGGCCGGGATGATCGCCGACATGAAGGCCAATCCCGCGCGCATGCGCGCGGCGGCGGGCGGCGGCTTCTCCACCGCCACCGACCTCGCCGACTGGCTCGTGCGCGCGGCGGGCCTGCCCTTCCGCGAGGCGCACCATGTCACGGGGCGCCTCGTGCGCCTTGCCGAGGAGCGCGGCTGCGACCTGCCGGACCTGCCGCTGGCGGCGATGCGCGCCGTCGACAAGCGGATCACGAAGGACGTGCTCGGCGTGCTCGGCGTCGACAACTCGGTGCGCTCGCGGCGCAGCCATGGCGGCACGGCGCCCGCCAGCGTGCTGCGCGCGGCGCGCGCGGCGCGGCGCAAGTGGCTGTGAGGACGCAGCCAGCCGATCCGCGCGGCGCGGCGGACGCCGGGCCCCCGCGCGCGCCGGGCGCCGGCCGGCGCGCGGCACTGGCCGCGCTCGCGCTGCTGCCGCTGCTCGCGCTCGCCGCCTGCGGGCGCCGCGGCAGGCCCGAGCCGCCGGAAGGCGCGGACCCCGCCTACCCGCGCCCCTACCCAGCGAGATGACAGGATGAGCTTCAACTACCGCGACGGCCAGCTCCACGCCGAGGACGTCCCGCTCGCCGCGATCGCGGAGCGCCACGGCACGCCCACCTACGTCTACTCGACCGCGGTGCTGCGCGCGCGCTACCGCGCCTATGTCGACGCCTTCGCCGACCTCGCGCCGGTCGTCTGCTACGCGCTGAAGGCGAACTCGAACCAGGCGGTGATCGCCACCTTCGCGCGCGAGGGCGCGGGCGCGGACATCGTCTCGCTCGGCGAGATGAAGCGCGCGCTCGCGGCCGGGATCCCGGCCTCGCGCATCGTCTTCGCCGGCGTCGGCAAGACGGCGGAGGAGATGCGCGCGGCGCTGGCCGCCGGCATCATGCAGTTCAACGTCGAGTCCGAGCCGGAGCTGCGCATGCTCTCCGGCGTCGCCGAGGCGATGGGCACGAAGGCGCCGGTGGCGCTGCGCGTGAACCCCGACGTCGACGCCGGCACGCATGCCAAGATCACCACCGGCAAGGCCGAGAACAAGTTCGGCATCGAGATGGCGCAGGCGCCCGACGTCGCGGCGCTCGCGCGCTCCCTGCCCGGCATCGCGCTCGAGGCGCTGAGCGTCCATATCGGCTCCCAGCTGACCGCGATGGCGCCGTTCCGCACGGCCTTCGCGCGGCTGGGCGACCTTGCCCGCCGCCTGAACGCCACGGGGCCGAGGCTGCGGCGCCTGGACTTCGGCGGCGGCGTCGGCGTCGTCTACCGCGACGAGACGCCGCCCGACCTCGCCGCCTACGCGGCCGCCGTGCGCGAGGCCGTCGCCGGGCTGGATGTCGGCATCGTGCTCGAGCCGGGGCGCAGCCTCGTCGCGGAGGCGGGCGTGCTGCTCGCGCGCGTGATCCGGGTCAAGGAAGGCACGGCGAAGCGCTTCGCGATCGTCGACGCGGCGATGAACGACCTCATCCGCCCGACGCTCTACGAGGCCTGGATGCCCATCATGCCGGTGCGCGCGCCGCGCGAGGGCGCCAACCTCTCGCCCATGGACGTCGTGGGGCCGATCTGCGAGACCGGCGACTACCTCGCCAAGGACAGGGACATGCCGCCGCTGGCGGATGGCGACCTCGTCGTGGTCGGCGCGGCCGGCGCCTATGGCTCGGCCATGGGCTCGACCTACAACTCGCGGCCGCTCGCCGCGGAGGTGCTGGTCAGCGGGTCGCGGACCGCGCTGGTCCGCCCGCGCGAGGACATCGACGCCATCATCGCCCGCGAGAGCCTGGCCCCCTGGCAGGCATGAGGTCGCGGCCGTCGGCTGTGGACCCTCGCCCCGCAGCTCGGGCAGACTAGGTCCTTCCCAAGCGCGCCGCCCCGGCGCCGAGGAGCGCCCATGCAAGGACCAGGGACGCCGGAGAGCACCGCCCAGACGCCCGACGCGGCGCTGCGCGGCCTCGCGCGCCGGCTGGCGCTGGCGCGGCTCGCGCTTGCCTGGGAGGCGGCCTGGCGCGCCGCCTGGCCGCTGGCGCTGCTCGCCGGGCTCTTCCTCGTCGTCGCCCTGCTCGACGTGCTGCCGCTGCTGGCGCCGTGGCTCCACGCCTGCGCCCTCGCGGCCTTCGCGCTGGCGGCACTCGCCGGCGGCTGGTTCGCTCTGCGCGGGCTTCGCTGGCCCTCCGACGAGGAGGCCCAGCGCCGCCTCGAGACCGCCTCCGGCTTCGCCCATCGCCCCCTCGCCGCGCTTCGCGACCGGATCGCCGGCGGCGCGGACGACGCGCTCGCCTCCGCGCTCTGGCAGGCGCATCGCCGCCGCGTGGCCGAGCGCCTCGGCGCGGCGCGCGCGGGCTGGCCGCGGCCGCATGTCGCCGCGCGCGACCCGCTGGCGCTGCGCGGCCTGGTCGCGCTGCTCGTCGTCGTCGCCTTCGCGCTCGGCGGCGGTGGCGTCCCGGAGCGACTGCAGCGCGCCCTTTCGCCAGGAACCGTGGTCGCCGCCACGCCGCCCGGCACGCTCGACATCTGGATCACGCCGCCCGCCTATACCGGCGTCGCCCCGCTGGTGCCGCGCCCCGACGCGCCGGGCGAGCTCGTTGTGCCTGCCGGCTCGACGCTGCTCGCGCAGGTCGGTGGCGGCCGCGGCCAGCCCGCGCTCGAGGTCGACGCGGCGGCGACGCCCTTCGAGGCGGTCGACGCCCGCAGCTTCCGGGTCTCGGCGCGCATCGACGCGGGCAGCGCGCTGCGCGTCGTGCAGGACGGCAAGCCGCTCGGCGCCTGGACGCTGCGCGTGGTGCCCGACGCGCTGCCCGTGGCGCGCTTCCAGGCGCCGCCGGGCAGCACGCGCCGCTCCGCGCTCAAGATCGACTTCGAGGCCGAGGACGACTACGGCCTCGCCTCGATCGTCGCGACGCTGCGCCGGGCCGAGCGCCCCGCCGGCGTCGAGGACGAGGAGATCGAGCTGCCGCTCACGCTCAGCGAGCCCGGCGCGCGCGAGTCCCGCGGCACCGGCTTCCACGACCTCACGGCCCATCCCTGGGCGGGCCTGCGCGTCGCCGTGCGGCTGCGCGCCACCGACACGGCCGGCCAGCAGGGCCTCTCGGAGCCCGCGGAGATCGTCCTGCCGGAGCGCGCCTTCCGCAACCCCGTCGCGCGCGCGATCGTCGAGCAGCGCAAGCTGCTGGTCTCCGATCCCGCCGCGCAGCGCCGCGGCGTCGCCTTCGCGCTCGGCGCGATCTCGGGCCTGCCCGCGGGGTTCCAGGACGACACGGTCGTCTTCCTCGCGCTGCGCTTCGCCGTGCTGCGCCTCGAGGCGCGCGATGGCGCCGAGCGCGCCAGCGTCGACGCGGTGCAGTCGCTGCTCTGGGACACGGCGCTGCGCATCGAGGACGGCAGGCTCAGCCTCGCGGAGCGCGAGCTGCGCGCGCTGCAGCAGCGCCTGCAGGACGCGATCGCCAACCGCGAGAGCGACGAGGAGATCGAGCGGCTGATCCGCGAGCTGCAGCAGGCGATCGACCGCTACCTGCAGGCGATGATCGAGAACGCGATGCGCAACCCGCAGGACCCGCGCGCGCAGCGTCCGATGGACCGCAACGCGCGACGCGTCGAGCGCATGGACCTGCAGCGCATGCTCGACCGCGCGCGCGAGATGGCGCGCACCGGCGCGCGCGACCAGGCGCGCGACATGCTCCAGCGGCTCCAGGAGATGCTCGAGAACCTGCGCGCCGGCCAGCCGATGCAGGCGCAGCCCGGCCAAGGCGAGGGCGAAGGCGAAGGCGAAGGCGAGGGCGAGGGCGAGGGCGGCGCCGGGCAGATGATGCAGGGCATGCAGGAGCTGATGCGTCGCCAGCAGGAGCTGACCGACCGCAGCTTCCGCCGCTCGCAGCAGCAGCGCCCCGGCCAGCGCGGCCAGCCTGGGCAGCGCGGCCAGCAGGGCCAGCCCGGCCAGCAGGGCGGCCAGCCCGGCGAGGGCGAGGGCGACGCGGACGCCGACATCGCCGAGCAGGAGGCGCTGCGCGAGCAGCTGGGCGAGATGATGCGCGGCCTTGCCGAGCGCGGGAGCCGGATCCCCAACGGCCTCGGGCGCGCCGAGCGCGCGATGCGCGAGGCGCTCGACGCGATGCGCCGCGGCCAGCCCGGGCGCGCGGTCCGCCCGCAGATGGACGCGCTCGACCAGATGCGGCCGGGCGCGCGCGAGATGATGCAGGAGATGATGGACCAGCTCGCGCGCCAGCAGCAGCAGGAAGGCAGCGGCCAGCCCGGCGCGGAGGAACCCGACGCGCAGGGCGAGCCACGCGACCAGGCGCGCGACCCGGCCGGCCGGCCCATGAACAACGGGCTTGGCGGCACGAACTCCAGCGACGTGAACATCCCGGGCCAGGGCGAGCTGCAGCGCTCGCGCGAGATCCTCGAGGAGCTGCTGCGCCGCGCAGGCGAGCGCTTCCGCCCGCAGCTCGAGCGCGACTACATCGAGAGGCTGCTGCGCCGGTTCTGAGCGCCCCGGCGCGGGGCGCTCACTCGAACTGGCCGAGCTTCAGGATCACCTCGGCGGGACGCACGCCGCCGATCGGCACGTCGGCGCGGAAGACCGCGCCCTCTCCCGGCCAGATCCACCGCCGCGACGCGACGACCTCCTGGCGCGCGATCTCCATCTTGCGGATGTCGAACATCCGCACCTGGAGCGTGGCGATGCTGCGCGGGACCCAGGACGCGTTGACGACCTCGCCGCTCACCACGATCGATGGCGGCAGGCTCGCGGGATCGAGCGCGCGGACGTCGGGCTCGGTGCGCAGCCCGCTGCGCAGCGTGAAGCCTTCCTCCGTCATGTGCGGCATCAGCCGCGTCGCGCGGAAGACGGGGCGCGACGCCGGGTACTCGCTGACGATGACCTCGTGGAAGTAGATGGTCGCGGCGAGCAGCACCGTGGCCGTCGCGAAGGCGCCCCATCCCAGGCCCAGCAGGATGCGGCGGCGCAGCCCGGGCGAGGCCTTCCGGTCGCGCGCGTCGCGCGCGGCCTTGCGGCGCTCCAGCGCGGCGGCGGCGGCCTTGGCGCTTTCCTCCTCGGCAGCCGGGGCCGCCGGCTCCTCGATGTAGACGACCTCCGGCGGCGGCGGCGGAGATGGTGGTGGGGGCGGCGGGGGTGGCGGCGGCGGAGGGGGCGGTGGCGGTGGCGGCGGGGGCGGCGGAGCGGGTGGCGGCGGAGGCGGGGCGGCCGGCCGGTCGAGCGGCTCCCCCTGGGCGTCGACCTTCCACTCATGCGCGCACTTCCCGCAGCGGAGCTTGCGGCCCGACGGGGTGAGCGCGTGGTCGGGCACGCGGAAGCGCGAGAAGCAATTGGGGCAGCCGATGATCATATGTCGCGAACCTCGCCCCGGCTCCACTTGACGGCGTCGGACTATCTACGCGACCGGCGCGCAGGATGACAAGCCGACGCGCCCGGGCGGCCCGGTTTGCCGCCCGCGCCGCGCATGCGAGAGTCGCGCCAGCGCCCATGCCAAGCACCGAGTCGCAACCGGCCGGGACCAGCCCTGTCGTCGAGTTCGAGCATGTCGGCCTGCGCTACGGCGCGGGCCCGGAGGTGCTGCGCGACATCAGCTTCCGCCTCGAGCCGGGCTCCTTCCACTTCATGACCGGGGCCTCCGGCGCCGGCAAGTCCTCCCTCCTGTCGCTGCTCT
>CANMWW010000147.1 GCA_947500965.1 Alphaproteobacteria bacterium | reverse complement strand
GTGACGTGCTGGCCGCAGGGCATCGTCTCTTCCTTGACGTAGCGTATCGCGGGCACGGCCCTGGCGATCTCCGCGACCGCGGCCGGGCCGAGCCCCGCGCCATTGGGCGGCGGCGCGTTCTGCAGCATCAGCTTCGCCCCGTCGCTGCCCGCGGCGACCTCGGCGTAGAAGGCGACATGCCTGGCCACGTCGGCGCCGTTGGGCTGCGGCGCCATCACCATCGCCGCGACCGCGCCGGCCGCGCGGCCCTCGCGCACACGCGCGGCCGCGCGCGCGGGGTCGGGGTCGCTGGCGCCGACGATGAAGGGCACGCGCCCGCCGACATGCCGCCCGAGCCGCGCGACGAGGTCCGCGCGCTCCTCCGGCTTCAGCGTCTCCACCTCGCTTGCCATGCCCGGGAAGACGATGCCGTCGACGCCGCATGCGATCGCCCAGTCGGCGAGCCCCAGCAGGGCCGGCGCGTCGGGCGCGCCATCCGCCGCGAACGGGGTCGGCAGCACCGGAAAGACGCCTTCGAGCCTCGACATTCGCGCTTCCCCCTGCTTGCACGCATCGGCCGCTTCCCCCGCGGCGCGGCCCCATTCTCTACGCCGGGCGGCGGCGATCAAGCGGCGGAAAGGAAGCCGCGCAGCGCGCTCTCGAGGTTGCCGGCGAGCGCCGGGGAGAGGTAGCCGCCCTCCTGCACGAGGACGGTGGGCAGGCCGAGCCGCGCGAGCGTGGCGCCGATGCGCGCGAAGCCGGCGGTGGTGAGCGCCATGCCGCGCAGCGGGTCGTCCTCGTGCGCGTCGAGGCCGAGCGCGACCACGAGCGCGCCCGGCGCGAAGCCGCGCACCCGCCGCAGCGCGAGCTCGAGCGCGCGCATGTAGGCGTCGTCGCCGGTGCCCATCGGCAGCGGGACGTTGAGGTTGCGGCCCGCGCCTTCGCCCTCGCCCGTCTCCTCCGCGTAGCCGTTGAAGAACGGGTAGTACGAGGACGGGTCGGCGTGCAGCGAGACCGTCAGCACGTCGCCGCGGCGCCAGAAGATGTCCTGCGTGCCGTTGCCGTGGTGCACGTCGACGTCGACGATCGCGACGCGCGGGTGGCGTGCGCGCAGCACCTGCGCGGCGATCGCGGCGTTGTTGAGGTAGCAGAAGCCCGCGGCGCGGCCGGCATGGGCGTGGTGCCCGGGCGGGCGGCAGAGCGCGTAGGCCGCGCGCTCGCCCGCGCCCACGACGCTCGCGGCGTGCGCGGCGACGTTCGCGGCGGCGCAGGCGGCGCGCCAGGTATGCTCGCCCACGGGGCAGGCGGTGTCCGCCATGTGCATCCCGGCGCGGCCGACGATCGAGGCCGGGTAGCCGCCGGGCGTGGTCGCGGGATGGACGTTCGCGACGACCTCGGGCCCGGCGTCGGGCAGGGCGCGCCAGAGCGTCCAGGCGTTCTCGAGGAAGTCGAGGTAGCGCGCGTCGTGGATCGCGGCGCGCGGCGCCGCGCCGTGGTCCTCCGGCTCGAGCAGCTCGAGCCCCGCGGCGCGCGCGCCCTGGGCGAGGAGGTCGGCGCGCGCCGGCTGCTCCGCGCTGCGATCGGCCGGCCTGCCGCGCACGAGGAAGAAGCGCGGGTCGTGCCCGCGATGGCCGGGGTCGTGGAACGCCTTCATCGCGCGCCGGGCGGGAAGGCGTGGGCCTTCAGGTCGTCGCCAGCCTGGCCTGCGTGGCGCGCTCGAGCGCCGCGGCGGCCAGCCGGTCGATGCCGAGCGCGGCGCGCAGGCGCTGCAGCACGCGCATCTCCTCCGGCGGCACGCGGCCATCGACCGCCGCGATCTCCGTCGCGCAGAGGTAGCAGGTCTCGCGCAGGTGCCGGGGCAGGGCCGAGGCGATCATCGCCACGAGGCGCCCGACCCCGTCGGCGGTGTGGAGGATGATGGCGCATTCCTGCGCGATCGCCGGCAGCGTGGAGTCGTCGAATCCGGCGAAGACGGGCAGCTGGCGGGACTTGCGCCCGATCAGCTTGAGCTCCTTGCCCGAGATGTCGCGGTCGGAACCGGCGACGAGGATCATGGCGTAGACCAGCGCCTGGTGGGGCGAGATCTTCGTGCGGCGAGGCTTGGAGGAAGGCATGGCGCCCGAATGTATGCGAGACGCGCAGGCGGTCAAGCAGAGCGCGCGCTCGACAGCGCCATGCGCGGCCTCTAGCGTCCGTCCTGCCCGATGCAAGCCGTCGTCGACGTCGTCATCCCGGTCTTCGGACTGGTCTTCGCCGGCCTGCTCGCGGGACGCGCGGGGCTGCTCGGCCAGGATTCGACCGAGGCCCTCAACCGCTTCGTCTACTGGTTCGCGCTGCCGGCTCTGTTCTTCCTAGGCACGTCGCGCGCGCCCGTGGCCGAGGTCTTCGCGCCCGCCTACATGGCGAGCTTCCTCGGCGGGGTCGTCGTCGCGGCGGTGGTCGCGGGCCTCGTGTCGCGATACGCCTTCCGCGGGCGCGCCCCGGAAGTGACCATGGCCGCCTTCCTCGGCGGCTTCTCGAATTCCGGCTACATGGGCATCCCGTTCTTCCTCACGGCCTTCGGCCCGGCGGGGCAGATGCCGGTGATCGTCGTCAGCGTCCTCAACGGGACCGTGGTCGTGAGCGCCGCGGCGATCGCGCTCGAGCTCGCGACGGGCCGCGGGCGCGGGGTCGGCGGCTCGCTGCTGGAGGCGGGCCGCGCCGTGCTGTCGAACCCGCTGATCGCGGCGATGGGCGGCGGCGTGCTGTGGAGCGCCGCGGGGCTCGGGATGCCGCGCGCGGCCACGGTCTTCCTGGACATGCTCGGCTCCTGCGCCGGGCCCTGCGCCCTCTTCGCGGTCGGGCTGTTCCTCGCCGGGCAGGACAGCAAGGCGCTGCTCGACCGCGGCCGCGCCGGCGAGGTCTGCGCCGTTTCGGCGATCAAGCTCGTCGTGCAGCCGCTGGCGACCTGGGTCGCCGGATCCTGGCTCGGCCTCGAGCCCTTCCTGCTGGCGAGCGCCGTGCTGGGCGCCGCCTTCCCGGTCGGCGCGACGGCCTTCGTGCTGGCCCAGCGCCACCGCGTCTATGTCGAGCGCTGCTCGGCGACGATCCTGCTCTCGACCGTGCTGTCCATCGCGACGCTGGCGCTGGCGATGGTCGTGCTGGACCCCCGGCCATGATCGCCCCGGGACCGGCGCTGCAGGCCGCGCTGCTGATGACGCTCTCGGCGGCGATCTCCGCGGTCGTCAACGTCCTCATCCGCCTCTGCGCCGACGCCGGCATCCACCCCTTCGAGGTCGCGTTCTTCCGCAGCGCCTTCGGCTTCCTCGCCATGGCGGCGGTGGTGCTGGCGACGGAGCGCGAGATCCCGCGCACCGCGGCGCTGCCGAAGCTCGGCTTCTCGGCGCTGTTCCACCTCATGGCGATGCTCAGCTTCTTCTACGGGCTGACGCTGATTCCGCTCTCGGATTCCGCGGCGCTGACCTTCACCGCGCCGCTCTTCGGCACGCTCGCCGCGGCCTTCTTCCTCGGCGAGAAGGTGCATGCGCGGCGCTGGGTCGCGATCGCGATCGGCTTCGGCGGCGTCGTCATCGTCCTGCGCCCGGGCTTCATCCCCATCGGGCTCGGCCCGGCGCTGGTGCTCTTCTCGACCGTCGCCTTCGCCGGGGTGACGGTGCTGGTCAAGCGCATGGCGGCGACGGAGCGCACGCCGACGGTGGTCTTCTACCAGAGCCTCTTCATGTCCTTCCTGACCCTGCCGCCGGCGCTCCTCGTCTGGCAGGCGCCCGACGCGCTTTCCTTCGTCCTGCTCGCGGCGATCGGCGCGCTCAGCACCATGGGCTGGATCTGCTTCACCCGCGCCTTCGCGCTCGCCGACGCCTCGGCGATCCTGCCGCTGGAGTTCACGCGCCTGCCCTTCGTGGCGGTGCTCGCCTACCTGGTCTTCGCGGAGGTGCCGGACCTCTGGGTCTGGATCGGCGCGGTGGTGATCTTCGGATCCAGCCTGTCGATCGCGCATCGCGAGAACGCCGCGTCGCGCCGGCGCTGACCGGCGCCCCGGCGCGGGTGGCGCGAAACGCGGCATCGCGCAGCGCGGGCTGGAACGGGCGCCCGGCGCTGGGGCATTGTCCCGGTCGATCCTCGAAGGAAGGGAAGGCCCATGACACGCGAAACGATCATCGCCGCTCTCGCGGCCATCGCCGTCGCCGCCGGCGCCGTCCCGGCCGCCGCGCAGGACAAGGTCAGCTTCGGCACGGACTGGCGCGCCCAGGCCGAGCATGGCTGCTTCTACCAGGCGCAGGCCGCGGGCATATACCGCGAGCACGGGCTCGACGTGACGATCCGGCAGGGCGGCCCGAACCTCAACCACCGCCAGCTCATGATCAACGGCGCGCTCGACTTCAACATGGGCTCGAACGCCTATGGCGCGCTGAACTTCGCGAAGGAGGGCATCCCCATGGTCGCGGTCGCGGCCATGTTCCAGAAGCTCCCCGCCGTCCTGATCGCGCATCCCGGCGCCGGCAACGACGGGTTCGAGGCGCTGAAGGGCAAGCCGATCCTGATCTCGACCGACGCGCGCGCCACCTGGTGGCTCTTCCTGAAGCAGCGCTTCGGCTACACGGACGCGCAGGTCCGGCCCTACACGTTCAACTCCGCGCCCTTCCTCGCCGACCGCAACGCCGTGCAGCAGGGCTACCTCTCCTCCGAGCCCTTCTCGATCGAGCGCGAGGGCAGGTTCAAGCCCGTGGTGATGCTCGTCGCCGACGCGGGCTTCGCGTCCTACTCGACGCTGATCGAGACCTCGGAGCGCATGGTGCGCGAGCGGCCGGACGTGGTGCAGCGCTTCGTCGATGCCTCGATCAAGGGCTGCTACGGCTACCACTACGGCAACCCATCCGCGGCCAACGCGCTCATCAGGCGCGACAACCCGGAGATGAACGACGAGCTGCTCGCTTACGGCCTCGCCAGGATGAACGAGCACGGCATCGTCGATTCCGGCGACACGAAGACGCTCGGCATCGGCGCGATGACCGAGGCGCGCTGGAAGGAGTTCTTCGACTCCACCGTCGCCGCCGGCGTCTATCCCGCGACGCTCGACTGGCGGAAGGCCTTCACGACGCGCTTCGTCAACAAGCGGACGGGGATGTGAGCGTCGCGCCGCTCGTCGCCCTGCGCGGCGTCGGCAAGCGCTTCGCCTCGGGCGTGCGCGCGCTCGACGGCCTCGACCTCGAGGTCGGCGCGCGCGAGTTCCTGAGCCTGCTCGGCCCGTCGGGGTGCGGCAAGTCGACGGCGCTGCGGCTGGTCGCGGGCCTCGCCGAGCCGAGCGAGGGGCGCATCGAGTGGGCCGGGGGCGCCGCTTCGCGCGCGCCCGGCGAGATCGGCTTCGTCTTCCAGGAACCCACGCTCATGCCGTGGGCGAGCGCGCTGGCCAACGCGATGCTGCCGATGCGCCTTGCCGGCGTGGGGCGCGCCGAGGCGGAGGCGCGCGCGGCCGCCGCGCTCGCCGCGGTCGGCCTCTCCGGATTCGAGCGCGCCGTGCCGCGCGAGCTGTCCGGCGGCATGCGCATGCGCGTGTCGATCGCCAGGGCGCTCGCCACCCGGCCGCGCATCCTGCTGATGGACGAGCCCTTCGCCGCGCTCGACGAGATCACGCGCTGGAAGCTCAACGACGACCTGCTCGCGCTCTGGGCCGCGCAGCGCTTCACCGTCGTGTTCGTGACGCACTCGGTCTTCGAGTCGGTCTATCTCTCGCAGCGCGTCGTCGCGATGACCGCGCGGCCGGGCCGCGCCGCGGGCGAGGTCCGGCTCGACGAGCCGGCGCCGCGCGAGCCGGGCTTCCGCACCTCGGCGCGCTACGCCGCGCAGTGCCGCGAGGTGTCGGGGCTTCTCGCCGCGGCGACCGCGCAGGCCGCGCCATGACGCCGCGCCGCCGCGTCGCGCGCGTCCTCGCGCCGCTGCTGCTCGGCGCGCTCGCGCTCGCCGGCTGGGAGGCCGCCGTCGCGGCCTGGGCGATCCCGCCCTACATCCTGCCGGGCCCCGCGCTCGTCGCGCGGACGATGGTCGCGGAGTGGCCGGGGCTGCGCGACGCGGCATGGGTGACGCTGGGCATCACGGCCATGGCGCTGGCCGCCGCGGTCGTGCTCGGCGTCGCGCTCGCGGTGGTCTTCGCGCAGTCGCGCTGGATCGAGGACGCGCTCTTTCCCTACGCGGTGGTGCTGCAGGTGACGCCCGTCGTCGCGATCGCGCCGCTCGTCATCATCTGGACGAAGAACGACGTCGTCCTCGCGCTGCTGGTCTGCGCAT
>CANMWW010000146.1 GCA_947500965.1 Alphaproteobacteria bacterium | reverse complement strand
TGCCAGGCGACGACGCCCTCCTCGCGCGCGAGCAGCGCGGCGAGTTCGGGACGCGCGCGCGCCGGGATGACGGCGAGGGCGACCGGCACGCCCGTGGCGCGCCGCGCCTCCAGCAGCCGCGCCAGCGCCGGGGTCGGCGCGGTGGCGTCGTCGTCGCGCCACCAGGCCTCGGCGACGCGGCCGGCGGCGGCCCAGGCATCGAGCTCGCGGTCGAGCGCGTCGGGGCCGCTCATCGCGCGCACCAGCCGAGGATCATGCGCGCGCCTTCCTGCGCGCCGTCGAGCGCGATGTCGTGGGACGGGCGCGGCGCGGCCGCTGTCGTGTCGATGGCCCGGGAAAGCATCTGCGGCGTGAGCTCCGCTTCGTTGACGACGGTGGCGAGGCCGCGCGCGGCGAGCGCGGCTGCGCGCAGACTTTGTTCGGTTTCGCCCTCCGCCGCAAACGGGACGAGCACGCTCCGCGCCCGCGCCGCGAGCACGTCCACCACGGTGTTGTACCCGGCCTGGCTGACCGAGAGCCATGCCCGCGCGACCAGCGCCGGGAAATCCGGCCGGTTCGGCTCGACCACGAGTCCCGGCTCGCGGCGCGGCGCGAGGCCGGTGGCGGCGGCGAGGACGCGCCAGGTCCGCCCGCGCTCGCGGCTCAGCAGGCGGGCCTCCAGCGCGCAGTCGAGCAGGCGCCGCCCGACGGCCCCGCCGCCCGCGGAGACCAGGATCTCGTCCTCGCCATCCATGCCCGGCGCGTCGTGCCCCGGCGCGGGCGTCGCGACATAGCCCGTCGCGGCGAGGATCGGCGCGAGCGCGGTCGCCTCGGGCAGGCTCGCCGCGAGCGGCAGCAGCGCCTCGTCGCCGTGGAAGAGCACGCGGTCGAACAGCGCCGCGGCGCGCGCGACCATGGCGGCGCGCCGGGCCGGGTCGCGCCTGGCGACAAGGACGTCGCGCACCGAGCAGGCCAGCAGCGGCCGTGGGCGTCGGGCGCGGGCCGCCTCGACCAGCGGCAGGAGCTCGAACTCCATGATCCGTCGGCCGAAGGGGAAATGCTCGACGAGCACGGCGTCCGGCGCGGCCTCCTCGAAGGCGCGCAGCACCCGCGCGCGCCGGTCCGCGCGCCAGGCCTCGTCGACCGGCGCGCCGTCGGGCCGGACGAGGGCGCGGAAGCGGGCATCCTCGGCCCGCGCCGGGGGAAGCTGCAGGAATTCGACGCCCGCGGGCACCACGAAGCCGCCGGGCCGCTCGCCGCCCGAGGCGAGCACGACATGCGCGCCGCGCGCGGCGAGCGCGCCGCACAGGGCGGCCATGCGCCGCAGGTGGCCCGTCCCCAGCAGGTGCTGGACATGGGCGAATATGCGCGGCGATGGCGACAGGCGCGGGCCTCCGGGTCTAGGCTCTGGCACAGGATACGACGCCCGCGCGCGGCGGGCGGAGGAATTGGCGGGGGTGGCGATGATGCCTGGAAGGCGCGCGCGACATGCCGGTGGCCCGGGACGGCCCGCGTGAGGTACCTGCGACGCAGCTGGCTCATGATCGGCAGCGGCGACGGCGCCGGCCTCCTGCGCGCGGCCTTCCGCCTGTTCGTCCATTTCGAGCGCGAGGTCGAGCTGTTCTGGGACGACCGCCGCGCGCCGCGGCCGCCGCGCGAATGGCCGGCCGGCTACCGCTTCGAGTACTGGCCGCGCCGCCGAGACCTCGACC
Source organism: Alphaproteobacteria bacterium (assembly GCA_947500965.1). Classification (GTDB taxonomy): domain Bacteria; phylum Pseudomonadota; class Alphaproteobacteria; order CACIAM-22H2; family CACIAM-22H2; genus CAIOSQ01. The sequence continues at coordinate 4,596 of CANMWW010000146.1, read as the reverse complement.
GCGCCGCGCGTCGCCGCGTCCGCGCCGCCGCGGGCCGGCTCTTCCTCGCCTCGCTGGCGCGGCGCGACGGCGTCTACGCCGTCTCGCACGGCGACGCGGTGGTCGCCTGGGGCGCCGTGTTCCGGCGCAGCCCGCAGCGCGACATCCTCGGCCTTCCTTCCGACGCGGTGCTCGTGGGCGCCTGCGAGACGGCGCCCGGCCATCGCAGGCGCGGCCTCTACCAGGCCTCGCTCGACGCCGTGGCGCGGCTGGTGCGCGAGGAGGGCGCGGGCGGGCTCTATGCGGAGGTGCTGCCCGGCAACGATGCCTCGATGGCGGGGCTCGAGGGCGCGGGCTTCCTGCGCATCGGCCTCGTCAGGTCGAGCGTGTGGCTGGGCCTGTTCGCCCATCGCCAGGGCGGGTGGCATTTCGTGCGGCGCTGGTGAGGCGCCGCCACCCGCGTCACATCGCCCATACCCGGTCGTTGAGCGCGTTCTCGCCCATGCGCAGCAGCGCAAGGGCGGCGCTGCCGCGCAGGTCGCGCGACGGCTCGTCCGGAAGCGCGGGCCAGCGCGCCGCGGCGGTGGCGAAGTCGATCGCGTCGAACTCGCCGGGCCGCGCGGCGACATGCGCGCAGATCGCGCGCAGCCGGCGCTGGTTGACGCGGTTGGCCCGCATCCGCGCGTAGCGGAACCCGTCCGCCTTCACGTATTCGAACGGGTGGGTGAGCAGCACCAGCGTGCCGATCCCGTCGCGCCGCGCCGCGTCGAGCACGGCGATCGCCTCGCGCGCGGAGCAGGCGCTCACCTGCAGCGGGCGCAGGTGCCGGCGGCCGGGCAGGCGCCAGTCGCCGAAGGACGTCACCGGCGCCTCGATGACGTCGCCGAGGCGCCGCCGCCCCGTGGCGATGCGCCGCGTGGACGGCGGGATCGACGCTGAGCCCTCCGGTGCGCAGCGCCACCGGCGGCGCGACGCCCCAGCGCGCGAAGCTCGCCATGCCCTCGCGCAGCAGCGCCTCCATCGCCGTCGCGCCGCGTCCCGCGCAGGCATCGTCGACCACGCCGCCGTTGCGCCGCCCGTGCTCGAAGCATGTCCAGACGGGATGGAGGTGGAGCTGGATGTCCTGGCCGGCGGCGGCGACCTGCCTGCAGACCGACGCCATCGGCGCGTCGCCGAAGTAGCGGTGGTTGAGCGCCTCGACGAAGAACGTCGCGGGCAGGCCTGCCGCCGCCAGCGTCTCGAGCACGAAGCCGAGCCCTTCCGAGCGTCCGTCGACGCGCCCGTGGACGGGCTCCTCCCAGAGCGGCGCGTGGACCCCGGGATGGGTCAGCGCGCCGGCGATCGAGAACTCGACGTCGACGGTGATCAGGACCTCGGTGCGGCCGGCGGCGCTGCGCATGGCGCGATGCTCGCATCGCCGCGGCGCGCGGCGCATCCCGCCCCTCGGGCTAAGCCGTCCGATGGCCCGCCGGGGACAGCGCCATGTCGAGCCGCTCGATCGCGGGGGTGCCATCCGCGGCGAGGCGGTAGACATGGATGGCGCCATGGCGCGCCAGCTTGCGCGGCGCGTCGCCCGTCATGTCCCAGCCGGTGGCCGCGGCGAGCAGCGCGCGCAGCACGCCGCGATGGGTGACGGCGAGGCAGGGCGCGCCCTCCGCCGCCAGCCGCGCGAGCAGCGGGCGCAGCCGCGCCTGCACCTCGCGCGGGCTCTCGCCGCCATCCGGCCGGAAGTCGAGGCCGCGGGCTTCTGCCTCGCGCATCCGCGTGCCCAGCCGCTCGCGCAGCGCCGACAGCGTCTCTCCCTCCCAGGCGCCCCAGTCCATCTCCACCAGCGCCGGCTCGGGCTCCGGCTCGAGTCCGAGCGCGCGCGCGGTCTCCATGCAGCGCGCGAGCGGCGAGGACAGCACGCGCCAGCCCGCGAAGGCGCCGGGCAGGCGCAGCGCGGCGAGCGCCGCGCGCGATTCGGGCGCGAGCGGGATGTCGGCGCGCCCCTGCAGGCGCCTGGCCGTGTTCCACGCCGTCGGCGCGTGGCGCATGGCCGCGAGGAGCGTCATGGCGCGCCCCGCGCGGCGGCGAGGATGCGGTCGAGCGCGACGCCGGCGGCGGCGAGGTCGTGCTCGGCGGCGACCTTCGCCCAGGCGGCGGTGCCGCGCGCGCGCAGCCGCGCGGGATCGTCGAGCGCTTCCGCCACGGCCACGGCGAAGGCGCCGTCGTCGCCGGCCGGCACGAGCCAGCCGGTGCGGCCATGCTGCAGGATCTCGCCGACGCCGCCGCTGTCGCCCGCGACCGCCGGCAGCGCCGATGCATGCGCCTCGAGCAGCGCCATGCCCCAGGCCTCGCGGATCGCCGGCCATGCGAAGAGGTCGCTCGCGGCGTAGAGCGCGGCCAGGCCCTCCGGTGGCTGCGCGCCGAGGAAGGCGACGCGCGCGCCGAGCGGCGCGAAGGCGGCCTCGACCTCGCGACGTGCCGGCCCGTCGCCCGCGACGAGCAGGCGCCAGCGCCTGCCCTCGACCAGGGACAGGGCGCGCGCGAGGAGGCGGTAGGACTCGAGCTTGTCGCCGCCGCGCATCATCGCCACGGCGAGGAGCCAGGGCGCGTCGGCGTCGATGCCGTGGCGCGCGGCGATCGCGCCGCGATGCTCCGCGCGCGCGCGCGCCGCGGCGGCGAAGGGCGCTGCATCGAGGAAGGGCTTGAGCCGGTGCAGCCGCGCGGGCTGCGCCACGGCCTCGCCCAGCGCCTCCTCGTCGCGCGCGTGGAACGAGACGACCGCCGCGGCGCGCGCGAGCGCGGCGACGCTGGCGGCATGGCCCGTGCTCCAGGGCCCGCCCGCGCGCTTGGCCGCGAGCGAGGCCTCGACCACCACGTAGGGGATGCCGAGCGCGCCGGCGACGCGCGGGCCGAGCCAGTCCGGCGCCTTGTAGTAGAGGTGGTAGGTGATCCAGGCGCGCGGCCGCGCCTCGGGCGGCCGCGCCTGCAGCCGCCGCACGAGGCGCTGCGCAAGGCGGCCCGCGACCGCGGCGAGGCGCATCTGGCGCGCCGGGTTTCCGGCACCGTCGCGGCTGCGCAGCCGCGAGGCGAGCTCGACGTCGTGGCCCCGTGCCGCCAGCGCCGCCATCAGCAGCTGCGCCATCCGCCGGTCGCCGCTCGGCACCGGATGGTCGGGCGGCTTGAGCGGGGCGTAGAAGGCGAGGCGCATCAGCCCCGCGTCCGACCGGCGCCCGGCGCCAGCCCGAAGGCCTGCGCGATGCCGCCGATGCAGCGCTCGAAGTCGAAGTCGCGGCGCACCGCCTCCGCCGCCGCGGCGCCGAGCTGGTCGCGCGCCCAGGGATCGGCGACCAGCGCGGCGAGGCGGCGCGCCAGCGACGTGGCGTCGCCAGGCGGCACCAGCGCGCCGGTCAGCCCGTCGGTCACCGCCTCGGGGATCGCGGCGCTGGCCGTGGCGAGGACCGGGCGGCGCTGGCTCATCGCCTCGAGCACGACATTGGGAAGGCCGTCGCGGTCGCCGTCGCCCGCGACGCGCGCGGCCAGCACGAAGAGGTCGATGCCGCGCAGCAGCGCGAGCACCTCGTCCTGCGTGCAGGGACCGCGCCATTCCACGCGGGCGCCGAGCCCGAGCTCGTCGGCGCGGCGGCGCAGCCGCGCGAGCAGCGGGCCTCCCCCTGCATGGACGAAGCGCCAGTGCAGGCCGGCCGGAAGCCGGGCGAGCGCCTCGAGCAGGTCGTCATAGCCCTTCTTCTCGACCGCGCGCCCGACCGAGCCGATGACCACCGGGTCGGCCGGGTCCGAGCCATCGCGCCGCGACGGCAGCGCCGGGGCATGCGGGAAGCGCGACAGGTCGATGCCATGGGGCACGTGGCGCACCTTGCCCGGCGCCAGCGCGCCGAGATGCGCCGCGCCCTCGCGCGTGCAGGTCACGGCCCAGGCCGCGTCGGCGAGCTTCTCGCGCTTCTCCCATTCGGGCGTCGTCCAGATGTCCTTGGCATGCGCCGAGACGCTCCAGGGCAGTCCCAGCATCGTCGCCGCGTAGCGCGCGACCGAGGCCGGCGTGTGCAGGAAATGCGCGTAGACATGCTCGGTCCCCGCGGGCATCTCCGCTGCGAGGACGAGCGCCTGGCCGAAGCGGCGCACGCGGCTGGCGCTGCGGTCGCGCGCCAGGTCGGCGAGCCAGGTGGCCCGCGCCCGCGCATAGCCGGGCAGGCGTCGCGCCGCGCGCCAGCCGCGCCAGACGCGGGCCGGCTCGTCGCGAAGGTATTCCGGCAGGTAGGACACGGGCGCGCCGAGGCGGCCCGCGATCGCGTGGGCCCTGGCGTCCGTGGGGTGGCGCAGCGAATGGAGGCTCAGCCGCAGCCCCATGCGCTCGAGCGCCACGAGCTCCTGGGCGATGAAGGTCTCGCTGAGGCGGGGCCAGCCCTTGACGACGACGGCGACTTGCTTCGGCATGCGGGCGCACATATGCCGCGCCCGGGCCCCGGTGGGCAACCGCCGGGAATGGCCGCGCGCTAGCCGCGCGCGAAGGCGAGGCGCGGCCGCGCGATGGCGCGCGGCTTCTGCGAGAGCGACTGCGCCGCCAGCCTGCCGACATTGACGAGGCCGTCGAGCAGGCCCGGCACGACGATC
>CANMWW010000145.1 GCA_947500965.1 Alphaproteobacteria bacterium | reverse complement strand
GTCGTGGGTGACGAAGACGGCCGTCGTCGGCACGCGCTCGCGCAGCTCCTTGATCTCGAGGCGCATCTGCGCGCGAAGCTGGGCATCGAGGTTCGAGAGCGGCTCGTCGAAGAGGAAGACGCTGGGGTTGCGCACGATGCAGCGGCCGAGCGCGACGCGCTGCTGCTGGCCGCCCGATAGCTGGCGCGGGCGCCGCTCGAGCAGCGGCTCGATCGACAGGATGCGCGCGGCGCGCGCGATCTGGGACTGGATCTCCGCCTCGGGAAGGCGCCGGTTGCGCAGGCCGAAGGCGAGGTTGTCGTAGACCGTCATGTGCTGGTAGAGCGCGTAGTTCTGGAACACCATCGCGATGTCACGGTCCTTCGGCGGCAGCTCGTTGACCACGCGCCCGCCGATCGAGATCGTGCCGGAGGTGATCTCCTCCAGCCCGGCGATCATGCGCAGCGTGGTCGACTTCCCGCAGCCCGACGGGCCGACGAGGACCACGAACTCCCTGTCGGCGATCCTCAGGTCGACGTCGCGCACCGCGACGACGCTGCCATAGGACTTGCAGAGCTTCTCGAGAACGACCTCGGCCATCGGTTCAGACCTTCAATCCGCGTATGACGTATTTCTGACCAAACACGGTCACGAGCAGGGCGGGGCCGAGCGACAGCACGGCGGTCGCGCTCATCAGGTGCCACTCCATGCCGAGCTCGTGGACGAACTGCGCCATGACCACGGTCAGGATCGGCGTCTCGTGCGCGGTCAGGATGAGGGCGAAGAGGAACTCGTTCCAGGTGTACAGCCAGCAGAGGATCGCGAGCGCTGTCAGGCCCGGGATCGCCGCGGGCATGGCCACGCGCCAGAACGCGCCCCAGCGCGAGCACCCGTCGATCATGGCGGCGTATTCCATCGACGGGTCGATGCCGTCGAAGAAGCCCTTCATGATCCACGAGAAGAAGCACACATGCACCGCCACGTGCGGCAGCAGGAGGCCCCAGTAGGTGTCGAAGATGCCCAGCGCGCGGGTCACGAAGTAGAGCGGCAGGACCCAGGACACGTAGGGCACGCAGCGGAACACGTAGATAAGCGAGAACCACGTGTTCGGGATCGGCCCCTTGAAGCGCGAGAGCATGTAGCCCGAGGTGACCGTGACGCCGAGCGACAGGATGGTGGCCAGCGTCGAGATCGCGAAGCTGTTCCACATCGCCTTGAGCACCACCTGCTGGCCGAGGACCTCGTGGAAGTTCTCCAGCGTGAAGTCGGTGCCGCGATGCACGTAGAAGACCGCGTAGCCGGGCCGCAGCGAGGTGAGCCCCAGCCACAGCACGGGGAAGGCGAAGAGCAGGCAGACCGCGACCATGGCGAGCAGGAACAGCATCCGCCGCCCGCCGGGAGCGAGCGCCTCGAAGAAGCCGGGCGCGCGGCGCGGCGCGGGCGCGGGGAGGGAAGCCGTCGTCACTTGGACACCTCGACCCAGCGGTTCAGGATCCGGTACAGGCCCATCGCGAAGAACACGATGATGAACGCGCCGATCACGGCCGCGGCCGAGCCGCGCCCGAAGTTCAGGAACTGGAACGCCTCGACATAGGCGTAGATCGAGAACACCTCGGTCGCGCGCGCCGGCCCCCCGCCCGAGATCGTCCAGACGATGTCGAACGTGCGGAAGGCGTCGATCGAGCGGATCACGATGCACACGACCATGACGGGGCGGAGCATCGGCAGCGTGATGTGGCGGAAGACGCGCCACGGCGTGGCGGCGTCGATCTGCGCCGCCTCGAAGGGCTCGGGCGGCAGGCTCTGCAGGCCCGCGAGGAGCAGCAGCGTGAACCACGGGGTCCAGAGCCAGACGTCGGTGATCAGGATCGCGAGGAACGCCGTCCAGCGCTGGGTCAGCCACGCCACCGGCGCGAGGCCGAAGAGGTCGAGCACGACGTTCACGATCCCGAACTGGTCGTTGAACATCCAGCGGATCATGATCGCCGCGATCACCGGCGCCACCATCAGCGGCAGCAGGATCACCGTCTGGACCAGCCAGCGGCCGCGGAACTTGCGGTTGAGGAGCAGCGCGAGGGCGAGGCCCAGGCCGAGCGAGCAGCCGACGCTCGCCGCCATGAAGCCGAACGTGTTCGGCAGGACGACGAAGAGGAACTCCGGGTCGCGCAGGACATAGAGGTAGTTCTTCAGGCCGACCCATGTCCTCTTCGGGTCGTGGAGCGCCCAGTCGCGGAAGCTCGCGTTCGCGCCGGTGAAGATCGGGACGATCTGGAAGAAGACGAGCGCGAACACCGCGGGCGCGATGAGCGCCAGCATGAAGCGCTTCTTCTCGTCGAGGCCGAGGAAGGGGCGGCGCGTGGCCGTAGGGGAGGACATGTGGGTGCGTTAGACCGGCTGTGCCGAGGAGCGGGGGCGGCGTGCGGAGCGCGGCGGCCGTTACCGGCCGCCGCGCCCGCCGTCGCGTGCCGCGTCAGTTGCCCGTGGCCGCCCTGCGGATCTTCTCCACGTTGTCCTGCATGACCTTCCCGATGTCCTCGCGCTTGCCGGACATTGCGGCGATCACCGCGTCGGAGTAGGCCTTGTGGACGGCGGGCCACTCCGCGAAGTAGTAGGCGGAGTGCGTCACCGGCTTCTGGTCGAAGACCGCGTTCTTGAGCATGCGGAAGTCGGCGTCCTGGGCCGCGATCTTGTCCCAGAGCCTGACGTTCGGCGGCGGGCCGCCCGTCTTCTTCCACATCTCCATCTGGCCTTCCTCGTCGCCGAGCATGAAGGCCAGCGCCTCCTTGGCGAGCTTCTTGCGCTCGGCGGAGATGCCCTTCGGGATGCCCCAGCCCCAGATCTCGTTCCACGAGGTCGGCTTCTGCGCGCGCGGGCCCACGGGGAACGGCGCCATCGCCACCTTGCCGACGATCTTCGAGCGCCTCGGGTCGTTGAACTCCCCGAAATGCGTCGAGTCGACGAGGGTGAAGGCGGCGTCGCCGGCCATGAAGATCGCGTTGGCCTCGTTGCGCGTGTAGGCGGTCATCCCCGGCGGGCTGATCTTGTGCGTGTTGATCGCGTCCCACCAGTACTCGACGATCTCCCTGTGGCAGGGCTCGGTGATCGCCGGCTCGAAGTTCGCCGCCTTGAGCTTGGCGTTGTCGCGCTCGAAGAGCGGCTTGAGGATGTCGCAGTTGTTCGCCCACATGGTCCACCAGAAGCTGAACCAGGTGTTGTTCATGGCCATGCCGCCGACATAGCCCCACTTGACCTTGCCTTCCTTCTGGAGGCGCTGGCCGGTGGCGACGAGCTCGGCGAAGGTCTTCGGCACCTCCTCGGGCTTCAGCAGGTCGGAGCGGTAGAAGAACGTGCCGACCGTGTGCGCCATCGGCACCACGGTGAGCTTCCTGTCCGCGCTCCAGAACGCGTCGAGCGGCCACTTGTCGACGTTGCCGATGCCGGCGACGTCGTCGGTCGGCTCGAGCCACTTCTCCCAGAGCTGGCCCCAGTCGTCGTTGTGCCAGATGATGTCGAACTGGTCGCCGGCGCCGCTGGTCAGCGTCGCGGTGACCTTCTCCATGAACACGCTGTACGCCATCGGGATGCGCGTCAGCTTGACGTTGTTGGCCTTCGCCCACTTCTCCATCATGTCGAGCGAGGCGTCCTGGATCGGGTGCTTCTGGTACCCGACCTTCAGCTCGCGCTGCTGCGCGCCGGCGTCCGCCGCGAAGCCGACGGCCACCGCCGCCGCCACCGCCGCGGCCGTCGCCGTCCGTCGCAACGCCGTCAATTTCCAGTCCATCTGGTCCCTCCCTTTTCCTCCGGCCGATCGCCCTGCGATGCCCGGCCGCGCCAATCCCGCGGACCTTGGCCCGCGCGCGCCCGGATCGTTCCGGCCCCCCCGGAATGAAGCAAGCCTAGCCGAGCCTTCTCTCGCGGCACAATCGCGATGGCTTGCGGCGCCCGCGACCGAGGCCCTAGCGTGCGCCTGCGCAGGGAGGGTGGAACATGGCGATCACCGTGACGGAACTGGTTCCCGGCTTCGCGGCCGAGGTCGCGGGTGTCGACTGCCGCGGCCTCCAGTCGCCGGACGACGTCGCCGCGATACGGCGCGCGATCGACGCGCATGCGGTGCTCGTCTTCCGCGACCAGAGGGTGAGCGACGAGGAGCAGCTCGCCTTCACGCTGCAGTTCGGCGAGCTCGAGGCGCTGGACGCCACCGCCGGCTCGCGCTTCCATTTCCGCACCGAGGCGGAGGCGCGCAGCCTCGGCCGGGGCATGGGCGACTTCTCGAACGTCGATGGCCAGGGGCGACCCCTGGCGACGACGAGCCGTGCCTACATGTTCAAGCTCGCAGACAGGCTCTGGCACTCGGACAGCTCATTCAACGCCGTGCCCGCGACCTATTCGGTGCTCTCCGGGCGGGCCATTCCGTCCTGGGGTGGCAACACCGAGTTCGCCGACATGCGCGCGGCCTGGGACGCGCTCGATCCACGCACGCGCCGGCAGGTGGACGGGCTCGTCTGCCTCCACTCGCAGGTGCATTCGCGCGCCAAGGCCGGCTTCGACGAGTTGACGGGCGCGGAGCGTGTCGCCTTCCGGCCCGTGCGCCATCGCCTCGTGCGCACCCATCCCTCGACGGGGCGGAAGTCCCTCTTCCTGTCCTCGCATGCCGGCGAGATCGAGGGCATGAGCCTGCCGGAGGCGCGCATGCTGCTGCTCGACCTCACCGAGTTCGCGACCCAGCCGCGCTTCGTCTACTCGCATGCGTGGCGGCTGCACGACCTGCTGATGTGGGACAACCAGGCGACGATGCATCGCGGCCGCCCCTTCGATCCCGCCGAGCCGCGCGACATCCGCCAGACGCGGCTGCGCTGCGCCGAGGGCACGATCGAGCAGTTCGCCTAGCGGGCTGCGGCGGAACGGCTGCCGGCGCGGCTTCGCGCGGCGCCCCGGTACGTCAGGAAGGATGGCTGGGGGACGTGGACTCGAACCACGATAGGCAGAGTCAGAATCTGCAGTCCTACCATTAGACGATCCCCCAGCAGGGCCGTCCTCCCGCCCCGGTGGGGCGGGCGCCTCGGAAGGCGGCGGACGATATATGCCGGTCGCGGGATCGACACAAGCCCGTCCTCGGATACACTGCGCAGACGGTCCCCGGGCGGCGTCAGGAGTCGCGTGGGAGGGACCGGTCTGGCGATCTTTTGCGGGTGCGGGCATGGCCGGCTTCGAGAGGGGACATGGCGGCGAGGGCGGCGTCTTCGCGGCGCTCGATCTCGGCACGAATACATGTCGCCTGCTGGTCGCGCGGCCGGCGGGGCCGGGCTTCCGCGTGGTCGACGCCTTCTCGCGCATCGTGCGGCTCGGCGAGCGCGTCGCCGCCACGAGCGAGCTCGGCGCCGACGCCATGGCCCGGGCCGTGGAGGCGCTCGACGTCTGCGCCCAGAAGCTCAGGAGGCGCGGCGTCACGCATTTCCGCGGCGTCGCGACCGAGGCCTGCCGCAAGGCCCGCAACGGCGCGGAGTTCCTCGACCGCGTCACCCGAGAGACCGGCATGGCGCTGGAGATCATCGCCGCGCGCGAGGAGGCGGAGCTGGCGGTCGCCAGCTGCGCGCCGCTGCTCGACCCGCATGTCCCGCGCGCCGTGCTCTTCGACATCGGTGGCGGCTCGACCGAGGTCACCTGGCTGCTGAACCACGGGCGCGACGGCTGGGAGATGGTGGACGCCATCTCGATCCCCTGCGGCGTGGTCGGCTACGCGGAACGCTTCGGTGGCGACTCCATGGCGCAGTCCGACTACCTGCGCATGGTGGCGGAGGTCGCGGACCTGCTCGCGCCCTTCGAGGCGCGCAACCGCATCGGGCAGCACGTGGCCGACGGCGGCGTGCAGATGCTGGGCACGTCCGGCACGGTGACCACGCTGTCGGGCATCAAGCTCGGCCTGCCGCGCTACGACCGCAGGGTCGTCGACGGGTCCTGGCTCGACTTCACCGACATCGTGGGCCTGAGCCACGCGCTGGCAAGCCTCGACTTCGCCGGGCGGGCCGCCAAGCCCTGCATCGGCGCCGAGCGCGCCGACCTGGTCGTCGCGGGCTGCGCGATCCTCGAGGCGATCTGCAGGACCTGGCCCGTGGGCCGGCTGCGCGTCGCGGATCGCGGCCTGCGCGAGGGCATCATCCTCGGCCTGATGGCGCGCGCGGCGCGCAGGGATGGATGGCGTCATGGCTGAGCGCGGTGGCGGCAAGCCGACGGGCGGCGCGAATCGCAGCCGCGAGAAGCTGCGCGACGGCCGCGAGCGCAGCGCGTCGTCGCGCCGCTGGCTGACGCGCC
>CANMWW010000144.1 GCA_947500965.1 Alphaproteobacteria bacterium | reverse complement strand
TTCCGATCTCGGCGTCGCGGGCCCGGGACGGCATCATCCACGGAGCCTAGCTTGTCCGCACCGCCGACCACCCAGGGCGAACCGATCGAAGGCCGCAGGCAACTCGTCGAGTACCTCGCCGCCGGCTCCAAGCCGCGCGCGCAATGGCGCATCGGCACCGAGCACGAGAAGTTCGTCTTCCGCCTGTCGGACCTGCGCCGCCTGCCCTACGAGGGCGAGGGCGCGACGATCCGCGGCCTGCTCGAGGGGCTCGCCACGCGCCACGGATGGACGCCGGTCGAGGAGGCCGGCAAGCCCATCGCCCTCACCCAGGGCCGCGCGAACGTGACGCTCGAGCCGGGCGGGCAGTTCGAGCTCTCCGGCGCGCCGCTGGAGACCATCCACCAGACCTGCGACGAGGTCAGCCGCCACCTCGTCGAGTGCAAGGACGTCTGCGCCGGCCTCGGCGCCGGCATGCTCGGCCTCGGCTTCGACCCGAAGTGGACGCGCGAGGAGGTGCCCTGGATGCCGAAGGGGCGCTACGCGATCATGCGCGCCTACATGCAGAAGAAGGGTCGGCTCGGCCACGACATGATGCTGCGCACCTGCACCGTGCAGGTGAACCTCGACTATGCCTCCGAGGCGGACATGGTGCGCAAGTTCCGCGTCTCGCTGGCGCTGCAGCCGGTGGCGACGGCGCTGTTCGCCAACTCGCCCTTCCGCGACGGCGCGCCGAGCGGGCTGCTGTCGACGCGCAGCCATGTGTGGACCGACACCGATCCCGACCGCACCGGCATGCTCGGCTTCGTCTTCGACGAGGGCTTCGGCTTCGAGCGCTACGTCGACTACATCTGCGACGTGCCGATGTACTTCGTCTATCGCGGCGGCCGGTACCTCGACTTCAGCGGCCGCAGCTTCCGCGACTTCGTCGCCGGCCGCTTCAACGCCGAGTTCGGCGACGTGCCGCGCATCACGGACTACGTCGACCACCTGACCACGGCCTTCCCCGAGGTCCGGCTCAAGAAGTTCCTGGAGATGCGCGGCGCCGATGGCGGGCCGTGGAAGCGGCTCTGCGCGCTGCCGGCCTTCTGGGTCGGCCTGCTCTACGACGATGGCGCGCTCGACGCGGCCTGGGACCTGGTCAAGGACTGGAGCGTCGCGGAGATGGAGGCGATGCGCGCCGACGCGCCGCGCCTCGGCCTGCGCACGCCGTTCCGCAAGGGCAGCCTTCAGGACGTCGCGCGCCGCGCCGTGTCCATCGCGGTCGAGGGCCTGCGCGCGCGCGGGCGCATGAACCGCATGGGCGATTCGGACGAGACGCATTTCCTCAACCCGCTGGTCGAGATCGCCGAGAGCGGCGTCACGCCGGCCGAGCGGCTGCTCGAGCGCTTCCACGGGCCGTGGAAGGGAAGCGTCGACCCGTCCTTCGCCGAGGAAGCGTACTGACGGCGCGTCGCCGGCGGGCCGCTCAGGCCCGCAGCCGCGCGTTCGCCGGGTCCCAGGGGGATTCGGCGACCACCGTCGCGCGGTGGGGCCTGCCGAGGATCGTGACCTCGAGCTCGGTGCCCTCCGCCGCGCAGTCCGGCCGCAGCATGGCCAGCGCGAGCGACTTGCCCACGCGCCATCCATAGCCGCCCGAGGTACAGCGCCCGACCATCTCGCCGCCGCGGCGGATCGGCTCGGAGCCGCGCGCGTCGGCGTCCTCGACGCCATGGACCTCGAGCGTGGCGAAGCGGTTGGCGAAGCCGCGCGCCTGCCATGCGAGCAGCGCGTCGCGGCCGAGGAAGCCGCCCTTGGCGGGTTGCACGAAGCGGTCGAGCCCGGACTCCAGCGCCGCGTACTCGATCGACAGCTCGCGCGGGATCAGGCGGTAGGACTTCTCCAGCCGCATCGAATCCATGGCGCGGATGCCGAAGGGGCGCAGCTCGTGGCGCCTTCCGGCCTCGGCGAGGATGTCGAAGATCGTGTTCTGCATCTCGATCGGGTGGTGCAGCTCCCAGCCCAGCTCGCCGACGAAGTTGACGCGCAGCGCCTGGGCGTGGGCGTGGCCGATGTCGACCTGCCGCCCCGTGAGCCAGGGGAAGGCCGCGCTCGACAGGTCGGCGTCGGTCACCTCCTGCAGCAGCGCGCGCGACCGCGGGCCGGCGACGACCAGCACGCCGTACTGCGTCGTCACCTTCTGCAGCTCGACGCTGCCGTCGCGCGGCATGCCGCGGCGCAGCTGCTCCCAGTCGTGGCGCTCGTAGGCACCCGCGGACACGAGGTAGAATTCCTCCGGCCCGCGCCGGTGGACGGTGAACTCCGAGCGCACGCCGCCATTGGCCGAGAGCAGGTGGCAGAGCGCGATGCGCCCGGTGGCGCGCGGCAGCCGGTTGGCGAAGAGCCCGTCGAGCCACGCCTCCGCGCCCGGCCCGCGGACCTCGAACTTCGCGAAGGCGCTCATGTCGAGGAGCCCGACCTTCTCCGCGACGTGCCGGCATTCCGCGCCGACGAACCCGAAGTAGTTGGAGCGGCGGAAGCTCCATTTCTCGCGCGGCCGCTCGCCAGCCGCGGCTGGCGGGTGGTTGTCGCGCAGCAGCGTGTCGGGCTTCGCGAGCGCGGCCTCGTCCAGGCCGTAGCCCGGCGGCGCGAACCAGTTCGGCCGCTCCCAGCCATGGACGGAGCCGAACACCGCGCCGAGGTCGCGCATGCGCTCGTGGCAGGGCGAGCGCCGCAGCGGGCGCGCCGCCGCGCGCTCCTCGTCGGGATAGTGGATCGAGAAGACGTTCGCGTAGGCCTCCTCGTTCTTGCGCCGGAGGTAGCCGCGCGCGGCATGGGGGCCGAAGCGGCGCGGGTCGACGCCCATCATGTCGATCGAGGGCTCGCCCTCGACGATCCATTCCGCGAGCTGCCAGCCCGCCCCGCCGGCGGCGGTGACGCCGAAGCTGTGGCCCTCGTTGAGCCAGAAGTTCGGCACGTCCCAGGCCGGGCCGACGATCGGGCTGCCATCGGGCGTGTAGGCGATCGCGCCGTTGTAGACCTTCTTGATGCCGACCTCGCCGAAGGCCGGCACGCGCGCGATCGCGGACTCGATGTGCGGCGCGAGCCGGTCGAGGTCCTCCTGGAAGAGCTCGTACTCGCTGTCCGCGCCGGGCCCGTCGACGTAGCAGGCCGGCGCGCCGGCCTCGTAGGGGCCGAGGATCAGGCCGCCATTCTCCTCGCGCATGTACCAGGAGGAATCGGACTCGCGCAGCACGCCCATCTCCGGAAGGCCGCGGCGATGGCGCTCGACGATCGCGGGATGCGGCTCGGTGACGATGTACTGGTGCTCGACCGGGATCACCGGAACGTCGATGCCGACCATCGCGCCGGTGCGGCGCGCGAAGTTGCCGGTCGCCGAGACCACGTGCTCGCAGGCGATGTCGCCGCGGTCGGTCCTGACCAGCCACTCGCCGCTGGCGCGCCGCTCGATCGCGAGCACGGTCGTGTTGCGGTTGATCTCCGCGCCGCGCGCGCGCGCGCCCTTCGCCAGCGCCTGGGTCAGGTCCGCGGGCTGGATGTAGCCATCCTCGGGATGGCGGATCGCGCCGATGATCCCGTCGACCTCGCAGAGCGGCCAGATCTCCCGGACCTGCGCGGGCGTGAGCAGCTCGACCTTGACGCCGATCGTCTCCGCGACGCCGGCGTAGAACATGTACTCGTCCCAGCGATCCCTGGTCCGAGCGAGGCGGATGTTGGAGACCTGGCGGAATCCGACGCCCTGCCCGGTCTCCTCCTCGAGCGTGCGGTAGAGCGCGACCGAGTACTTGTGGATCTGGCCGACCGAGTAGCTGAGGTTGAACAGCGGCAGCAGCCCCGCCGCGTGCCAGGTCGAGCCGGAGGTCAGCTCGCGCCGCTCCACCAGCACGCTGTCGGTCCAGCCCTTGCGCGCGAGGTGGTAGAGCGCGGACACGCCCACCACGCCGCCGCCGATCACCACCGCCCGCGCATGCGTCCTCATCGTCCCGTCCCCCTCCGGATCCTCAATGCGTCGCGTCGGGCATCGAGGCCTTGCGGCGCTCGATGAAGTCGCGCAGCGCCTCGTCGACGCCCGGGTCGATCGGCGGCGCCTCGTATTCGGCGAGCATGCGCTTGTAGAGCGCATTGGCGCGCCGCGGCGCGTCGAGCGCGCCCTCGGCCTCCCACTGCTCGACCGAGTTGTTGTCCGCGACCGAGGACCGGTAGAAGGCGCTCTCGAAGTTCGCCTGCGTATGCGCGCAGCCCAGGAAGTGGCCGCCCGGCGGAACCTCGCGGAAGGCCTCGAAGGCCTGCGCGTTCTCCGACATGTCGATGCCGCCCGCCAGCACGTGCATCATCCCGAGCTGGTCGAGGTCCATGACGAACTTCTCGTAGGACGAGGCGAGGCCGCCTTCCATCCACCCCGCGGCGTGAAGGACGAAGTTGGTGCCGGCGAAGAGCGTCGGCAGCAGTGTCTGCGCGCTCTCGTAGGCGGCCTGCGCGTCCGGCACCTTCGAGGCGCAGAGCGAGCCGCCGGTGCGGAAGGGAAGGCCGAGGCTGCGCGCGAGCTGGCCCGCGCCGTAGATGGCGAGCGCGGCCTCGGGCGTCCCGAAGGTCGGCGCGCCGGACTGCATCGACAGCGTCGACACGAACGTGCCGAAGATCACCGGCGCGCCCGGCCGCACGAGCTGCGTGAAGGCGACGCCGGCCAGGATCTCCGCCAGCGCCTGCGTGAGCGTGCCGGCCACCGTCACCGGGCTCATCGCGCCGGAGAGGATGAAGGGCGTGATGATCGTCGCCTGGTTCGCCGCCGCGTAGGCCTCGGCCGCGCCGAGCATCGCGGAGTCCCAGACCAGCGGCGAGTTCGCGTTGATGAGGCTGGTGCAGACCGTGTTCGCCTCGAGGAAGTCGTGGCCGAACAGGATCCGGCACATCTCGATCGTGTCGCGCGCGCGGTCGGGATGCGTCACCGAGCCCATGAACGGCTTGTCGGACCAGCGCATGTGCGCATAGACCATCTCGAGGTGGCGCTTGTTGACCGGAAGGTCAACCGGCTCGCACACGGTACCCCCCGAGTGGTGCATGTGCGGGCTCGCGTAGGAGAGCTTCACGAAGTTGCGGAAGTCCTCGATCGTGCCGTAGCGCCGCCCGCCATCGAGGTCGTGGACGAAGGGCGAGCCGTAGACCGGCGCGAAGACGAGGCCGTCGCCACCGATCCTGACGCTGCGCGCCGGGTTGCGCGCGACCTGCACGTACTCGCGTGGCGCCGTCGACGCGAGCTTGCGCGCGAGGCCGCGCGGGAACCGCACGCGCACGCCCTGCACGTCGCAGCCCGCGTCGCGGAAGCGGGCGAGCGCGGAGGGATAGTCGCGGAACTCGATGCCGACCTCCTCCAGCAGGCGCTCGGCGTTGGCCTCGATCGTCGCGATGGCCTCCGGCGAGAGGATCTCCGTCGTCGGCACGCGGCGCTGGATCCACGGCACGGAGGTGGCGCGTGCCTGCAGGCGCTGCGCGCGCCGGGCCTCTCGGCCGCGCCGTCCCTCGCGCGATGTCGTCGCCTTCTCCTCGCCCTGTGCCATGCGCTCTCCCGCGGGTCGCGACCCGGAACCGTCATCCGGGCGCAACAATGCCTCTTGCCGCGACGACGCGCCATTGGCTAGGGCGAGGTCCATGCCCGCGCGCATCGACGCCCCAGAGGAATTCGACTTCGTCGTGGTCGGGTCCGGCTCCGCCGGCTCGGTCCTCGCCAGCCGCCTGTCCGAGGACGGGCGCTCGAGGGTGCTCGTGCTCGAGCATGGCGGCAGCGACAGGTCGGTCTTCATCCAGATGCCGAGCGCGCTCGCCATCCCGATGAATTCACCCCGCTACGACTGGGGCTATCGCACCGAGCCCGAGCCCGGACTGGACGGCCGCAGCCTGCACTGCCCCCGCGGCAAGGTGATCGGCGGCTCGTCCTCGATCAACGGCATGGTCTACGTCCGCGGCAACCCGCTGGACTTCGACGGCTGGGCGGAGCTGGGCGCGACGGGCTGGGCCTATCGCGACGTGCTGCCCTATTTCCGGCGCGCCGAGACGCGCGCGGCGGGCGGGGACGCGTGGCGCGGCTCCGACGGCCCGCTCCACACGAGCTACGGGCGGCTCGCGAACCCGCTCTACGGGGCCTTCG
The DNA here is from genome assembly GCA_947500965.1 of Alphaproteobacteria bacterium. Taxonomy (GTDB): domain Bacteria; phylum Pseudomonadota; class Alphaproteobacteria; order CACIAM-22H2; family CACIAM-22H2; genus CAIOSQ01. The sequence goes on along the minus strand of CANMWW010000144.1, from coordinate 174 downwards.
TCGAGGCCGGTCGCGAGGCCGGCTATGCCGAGAGCGAGGACCTGAACGGCTTCCGCCAGGAGGGATTCGGGCGCCTCGACATGACGGTGCATCGCGGGCGGCGCTGGTCGGCGGCGAACGCCTACCTGCGGCCCGCGCTGCGTCGCCCGAACCTCGAGCTGCGGACCCATTGCC
>CANMWW010000143.1 GCA_947500965.1 Alphaproteobacteria bacterium | reverse complement strand
CTGCCCGTGATCGGGCCGGCGGGGCGCGTGGGCAACGTGTTCTACGGGTTCGGGCACGGCCATGTCGGCCTGATCTCGGCGCCGATGACCGCGCGGCTGCTCTCCGACCTCGTCGCCGGCCGGCCGCCCTCGATCGACCCCGCGCCCTACGCGGCGTCGCGCTTCGCCTGAGCGCGGCGCGGCACGCTCAGGCGTCGAGCTCGAGGACCGCGCGGTCCTCCTCGACCACGAGCGCGGCCTGCGCGCCATCGCGCAGCAGCGGCCAGGGATCCTCCGCCGGGTCGCAGGCGACCGGGATGCCAGAGAGGATCGCGCCCTGCACCACAGAGGGGTCGGGCAGCGTGCCCGAGACGATCGCCGCCGGCGCGTTGCCGTGGCGGAAGAGCTGGTGAAGGAAGCGCCACGCGCCCGCCGAGCCGCGCGTGTAGGGCATCACGAGCACGACGCCGGCCAGCGACCGGCCCCTGACGCTCGGCAGGTCGCCGACGACGCGGCCGCTGCGGATGTCGACGTCGCCCAGGAAGCTGATCGCCTCGCGCGACGGCAGGAGCGGCCCGCGCGCGCTGCCCTCGACGATGCCGCGCAGCGCGATGCGGCGCGTCATCGCGCGTCCCGCGGCACGAAGCGGCCGGAGCAGGCGGTCTCCACGGCTTCCTCGGCGCCGGTCAGCAGCACGGGGCACTGGATCATGTCGCGCACGTACTTCGCCTGCTTGGCGGAATCGACGACGACGGCCCTGAGGCGCGGCGGGACGACGCCGAGCGCCGGGTCGGGCGAGACCGTGCGCGCGAAATGGCAGGACATGGGGCAGGTGTCGGAGATCACCTTCGCCCCTGCGGCCTCGAGCCGCGCCAGCACGCCGGCGTCGGCCGCCGCGTTGCGCACGTTGCGGCTCGCGGTGATCCAGAGCTCGATGCCGCCGGCGACGCGCCGGCCGTCGAGCAGCCGCGCGTAGTGCTTCATCTCCTCCCACGACGCGTGCGGGCAGCCGAGATGGACGATGTCGATGGCGTCGTGCGCGTCGCGGTAGCGCGCGTAGACGGCGTCGATCGCCGCGCGCCCGACGGGCGTCGGCGCGGGGACGTCGCGCCCGCCGAACGCCGCCTCGACGTCGGCGAAGGGCGGCGTGGCGCCGGGCACGATGAACATCGACGCGCCGCCGGACGTCGCGATGCCCGCGCCGAGCGCGTCGAGCTCGTCGAGCGAGGGACGTCGCGCGAACCCCGTGACCACCGGCACGCCGTCGCCGATCGCGGCGCCGACATGGAAGCCGAGGCACGAGAAGTCGCTCGGCCCCGCGAGGTCGGCCTCGACGACGAACAGGCCGGTGCCGCGGCGCATGTCGTCGCGGTGGTAGCCGAAGAGCGGGTAGCGGCCGGTCATGCCGGCATAGACGGCGAAGAAGCCGTCGCGGTTCGAGCGCGCGCCGAGCACGGAGTTGCAGAAGATCGTGACCGTCGACTCGATCGAGGTCATGTGCGTGTTCCAGGTCGGCCAGTGGCCGGCCCAGTAGGGCGTGCAGGTGAAGGTGCAGTCGCTGCCGAGCCGCGCATGCGCGCCGGCCGCGCGGCGCTGAAGCCGCGCGAGGGATTCGGGCGCCCCGGTCGCGCGCCAGTTCACCGTGTCGGCGTTGGCGATGTTGACAGAGGCGGGCACGGCCATGCGCGCGTCGATGGCGGCGAGCTCCTCCATCAGCTCGACGTCCTCGAGGTAGAGCGCCATGCCGGCGTGGATGTGCGCGTAGCCGATCTCGACCATGCGCGGCGCGCCATAGGCGCGGCCGAGCTGCACGAGGCCCTTCATGGCGCGCTGGCGCGCCGGGCCCTCGCGGCCCTCGAGCATGTCGCGCTCGGCCTGGGTCAGGTCCATGGCGTGCAGTCTGCGCCCGACGGGGCCTTGGCGGAAGCCCTCGCGTGGCTGGACGGATGCGTGGCGCGCGTCGCCGTACTAGTCTGCCGGCAGGGCGAGGGGAGGGAACCTGCATGGATCCTGCGCATGCGCGCATCGCGCGCGGGGGCAAGGCGATCTACGGCGCGCGCGTCGGCATCCTGATGCTGGAGGCGCGCTTCCCGCGCATCCCCGGCGACATGGGCAACGCGACGACCTGGCCCTTCCCGGTCCTCTACAAGGTGGTCGCCGGCGCCTCGCCGCAGCGCGTCGTGCGCGAGCGCGCCGCCGGCCTGCTCGAGCCCTTCCTCGATGCCGCGCGCGAGCTCGTGCGCCTCGGCGCGGACGGCATCACCTCCAATTGCGGGTTCCTGTCGCTGTTCCAGGACCAGATCGCCGCCGCGGCCGGCGTGCCGGTGGCGATCTCCAGCATGATGCAGGTGCCGATGGTCAACCGGCTCCTGCCGCCGGGGCGCCGCGCGGGCATTCTGACGATCAGCGCGGCGACGATGACGGCCGAGCACCTCGCCAGGGCCGGCGTGCCCGGGGGCACGCCCGTGATGGGCACCGATGGCGGGCGCGAGTTCACGCGCGCCATCCTCGGCGACGAGGACGCGCTCGACGTCGCGGCGGCCGAGCGGGACATCCTCGACGCGGGCGCGGAGCTCGTGCGGCGGAACCCGGAGGTCGGCGCGATCGTCCTCGAATGCACGAACATGGCGCCCTATGCGCGTGCGCTCGCCGAGCATGTCGGGATGCCGGTCCACGACATCTACAGCTTCGTGACCTGGTTCCATGCCGGGATCGCGCCGCGCGACTTCGGCCATCCGGCGAGCGACAGGCGGCAATGGAGGGAAAGATGAGCGCGGGCAAGGCAGGCAAGGCGACCGCGACGCGGGCGCTGGCGAGGTTCGTCGCGGGCTTCCGCGCGTCGCGGCTGCCGGCGGCGGTGCGCAGCCGCACGCTGGAGCTGGTGCTCGACGGCAGCGGGGCGCTGGCCTCCGCGGCAAATCCCGCCTTCTCGACGGGCCGGCTGATCGCCGCCTTCGTGCGCGGTCAGGGCGGCCGGGGCCAGGCCTCGATCGTCGGCCACGGCTTCCGCAGCTCGGTCGCCAACGCCGCGCTCGCGAACGGCACGATGGGCTACGCCTCGGACGTCGAGCCGCACCATCCCGAGGCGATCCTGCATCCGATCGCCGTGATGATCCCCACCGCGCTCGCCGTCGGCGAGCACGCCGGGTCGACGGGCGCGGAGTTCCTGGCCGCCGTCGCCATCGGCTGCGAGGTCGAGTACCGCGTGTCGATGGCGCTCGGGCCGGCGGAGCAGTACGCGCTCGGCTTCCATCCCTCCGCGGTGTGCGGCTGCTTCGGCGCGACCGCCGCGGCGGCGTTCCTGCTCGGCCTCGACGAGGAGGCCTGCGTGCGGGCCTTCGGCCTCGCGGCCTGCCAGGCCTCCGGCATGATGGCGTGGGAGAGCGACCCGACCGAGAACGCGCGGCCCTTCCAGATGGGCGTCGCCGCGCGCAACGGCGTCACCGCGGCGATGCTCGCGAAGAGCGGCTTCGGCGGTCCCGACGCGGTCTTCGACCACGGCCACACCGTGTTCCGCGCCTTCAGCCGCGCGCCGCGCCCGGAGAAGCTGCTCGCGGGGCTCGGCAGGACGTGGGACGGGATCATGGAGCTCGCCTTCAAGCCCTATTCCTGCGTGTCGTTCCTGCATCCCGGCCTCGACGCGCTGCTCGGCATCGTGCGCGAGAACGACCTGCGCCCCGCCGACATCGCCAAGCTGACGCTGCGCTTCCCGAAGGACGGCATCCACTGCGTCGACGGGAACCCGCTGAAGAGCCATTGCGCGCAGTACATCCTGCCCGTCGCGGTCGCCGACCGCGGACTGCAGGTCGCCGACATCTTCGTCGATCGGCGCCTCTCGGACCGCGAGGTCGCGGCGCTGGCGCGACGCGTGCGCGTGGTCTCCGACCCGGAGCTCGACCCGCTCTTCCCGGACTTCTACGCCTCGATCGTCGAGCTCGAGACGCGCGACGGCCGCCGCTTCACGCGCCGCAACGACATCGCGCGCGGCTACCCGGAGACGCCGCTGGGCGCGGAGGAGCTGATCGCCAAGTTCGAGCTGCTCGCGGGCTCGGTCATGCCGGCCGCGCGCGTGCGCACGCTCGGGCGCAGCGTCGTCGAGCTGCCGCGCGCGCGCGACCTGCGCGCCTACGCGTCGGCGCTGCGCGCGAAGGCGAGGCCCCCCGCGCGCCGCGCGGCCAGGCCCGGGCGGCGCGCGCCATGAGCCTCGGGCCCGTGCGCGAGCTGCGCGTCGGCCTCGCCGGCTTCGGCAACGTGGGCCAGGACCTCGCGCGCCGCCTCTGCGCCGGCGCGATCCCCGAGGCCCGCCTCGTCGCGGTCAGCGCCCGCGACCTCGTGCGCGCCGAGGCGAACGCCGCGTCGCTGCAGCCGCGGCCGCGCGTCGTGCCGCTGGCGGAACTCCCGGCGCTCGTCGACGTCGTCGTCGAGTGCGCGACCGCGGATTCCTTCCCGGAGATCGCGCGCGCGACGCTCGGCGCGGGGCGGCTGCTGGTCGCGGTCTCGGCCGGCGGCGTGCCGAACTGCCCGGAGATGGCGGAGCTCGCGCGCGCGCATGGCGGGCGCGTGCGCATCGCGTCGGGCGCGCTGCCGGGCCTCGACATCCTGCGCTGCGCGCGCGAGGGGACGATCCGCAGCGTGCACCTGCGCTCGCAGATCAAGCCCGGGTCGATGGCGCACGAGCGCTACGTGCTCGATCGCGGCTTCGACTTCGCCAACGCGCCGCCCGCCAAGGCGGTGAAGGTGTTCGAGGGCAGCGCGGGAGAGGCCGCCGCGGCATTCCCGCGGCACTTCAACGTCGCCATCGCGCTCAGCCTCGGCGGCATCGGCTTCGACCGCACGACCGTGGAGATCTGGGTCGACCCGGACATCGGCGGCGCGATCCACACGGTCGAGGTGGACGCGGAGGACATCGGCCTCACCATGCAGAGCCGCAACCGGCCCTCGGCCAACCCGCGCACGTCGCGGATCGTGAGCCCGAGCATCCTGGCCGCGCTGCGCTCGCTCGTCGCCCCGGTGCAGGTCGGCAGCTGATCGTGGCCTGGCGCGCGCGGAGGAAGGCGTAGCCCCACCGGGCGACGCCGGATGCGCACCTGCCCGGCGCGGGCCGCGCTGGCTAGGTTTCGTCGCGCAACCAGGGAGGTGCCGATGCGAAACCACGTAGCCACCGTCCGTTTCCGCCTCGCCGTGGCGGAGATCGGATACGAATACGCCACGTCCGACATGCCCGGCGCGCCGCAGGCCGGGCCGCAGGAAAACGAGATCGCCCAGGGCGCCTGCGCGCAGGACGTGCTCGCGGGCGTCGCGACGATCACCAACGGGCTCGGCGCGGCGGGCTTCGCCGCGAATGTCGTCGCGACCGTGGCGAACACGCCGATCGCCGTCGCCAACGTGCTGGCCGGGACGGGCGGGCTCATCGCCGCGGCCGCTCAGGACTTCGACGGCAGCCCGGCGTGCCAGGCCCTCGACAACGCCGCGGCCGCCAACTCGCTCGGCCTCGGCGCGGTCGGGGCGCCTTGAACGGGACGGGGGTGGCGACGGCAGGGGGACCGCGCGTCGCCGCCCTCGCGCTCGCCTGCCTCGTGCTGGCCGGGGCGCTGCAGGCCTCGGCGACCGAGGCCGCCAGGAGGATCGACGAGCTCACCGATGCGTTCGTGCGCATCGCGGGCACGGGGGAGTTCGGCGTGTCCGTCCCCGGGCTGGTGCGATGGCAGGACGGGACGCTCGACATCGCCCTCGTCGGGCGTCCCGAGCCCGACCAGGTCGAGGCCCTCGACGCGCTCCTGCCGCGCCTGTCATCCGCGACGGGCCTGTCCGTCAGCAGGGTCCCGCCGGTCGCGGCGCCGCCCGGCGACGGCGTGGCCGGCGACATGGAACTCGCGCTTGCGGCCCCGACCACCCACCTGCGCATCTTCGGGAACCTCGCCGGAGGGGACCCCTATGTCTACGCGGTCCACGGCCGCGACGGAGCCATGCGGATCTGGCGCGCGAACATGCTCGTCGCCTTCGGCAGCCACGAGGACATGCGCAGGCTCGCCCGCGTGGCGGGCGTCGATGCGCGGCTGCGCGCCGATGTCGACGGCGGGACGACGCCCTGCTTCGCGAACCTGACCATGGACCCGAAGCGCCATCTCGTCCTCTATGCCGTGGTCGGCCTGCGCACGGACATACCGGGCTGGGCACGGCGTCGCTGCATCCACGAGGAGATCACGCAGTCGCTCGGGCTGCGCAGCGACCTGCCGGGGTCGCAGGTCTCGCTCTTCGACGACGCCATGATGCTCCGGCGCACGGAGCTCACGCGCGACGACTGGATGTTCCTCGAGATCCTCTACGATCG
>CANMWW010000142.1 GCA_947500965.1 Alphaproteobacteria bacterium | reverse complement strand
CGCCTTCCGCGCCGCCGACGAGTTCGACCACGACGTCGCAATCCGCCTGCGCGGCCATGGCGACGGGATCGTCGTGCCAGGCGATGCCGGACAGGTCGACGCCGCGGTCCTTGCCGCGGTCGCGCGCGCTGACGGCGACGACAGAGATCCGACGGCCGCAGCGCGCGGCGATCACGTCGCCATTCGCGGCGAGCAGCGAGAGCAGCCCGCCGCCGACCGTGCCGAGGCCGGCAACCGCGATCCTGAGCGGCGCGCTCACGACGCGCCCGCCATGCTGGCGTTCTTCTGCGTGGGCGGCTCGGGAAGCGCGTCCTCCGCCTGCAGGAAGGCCTTCACGTTGCGCGTCGCCTGGCGGATGCGCTGCACGTTCTCAACCAGCGCGAGGCGGACATGGCCGTCGCCATACTCGCCGAAGCCGATGCCCGGGCTGACGGCGACGCCTGCCTTGCGCAGCAGCAGCTTCGAGAACCCGAGCGAGCCGAGCTCGCGGTAGCGCGGGGGGATCGGCGCCCAGGCGAACATCGAGGCGGGCGGGCTCGGGACGTCCCAGCCCGCGGCGGCGAGGCCCTGGATCAGCACGTCGCGGCGCTGGCGATAGAGCTCGCGCACCTCGCGCACGCAGTCCTGCGGGCCGTTGAGCGCGGCGACGGCGGCGACCTGCACCGGCGTGAAGGCGCCGTAGTCGAGGTAGCTCTTGATGCGCGCCAGCGCGCCGACCAGCGTGCGGTTGCCGGCGGCGAAGCCGACGCGCCAGCCCGGCATCGAGTAGGTCTTGCTCATCGAGGTGAACTCGATCGCGATCTCGCGCGCGCCGGGCACCTGGAGGATCGAGGGCGGCGGCGCATCGTCGAAGTAGATCTCCGAGTAGGCGAGGTCGGAGAGGATCCAGATCTTGTGGAAGCGGCAGAAATCGACGATCTCGGCGTAGAAGTCGAGGTCGACGACCTGCGCCGTCGGGTTCGACGGGAAGCACAGCACGAGCGCCAGCGGCGTCGGCACGGCGTGCTTCACGGCACGGCGCAGGTTCGCGAGGAAGTCCTCGCCCTCGCCGATCGGCAGGTGGCGGATCGACGCCCCGGCCATGATGAAGCCGTAGGGATGGATCGGGTAGCTCGGGTTCGGGACGAGGATGATGTCGCCCGGGCTCGTGATGGCCTGCGCGAGGTTGGCGAGGCCTTCCTTCGAGCCGAGGGTGACGATGGTCTCGGTCTCCGGGTCGAGCTCGACGCCGAAGCGGCGCGCATAGTAGGCCGCGTGGGCGCGGCGCAGGCCGGGGATGCCCTTCGAGACGGAGTAGCGATGCGCGCGAGGGTCCTGCGCGGTCTCCACCAGCTTGGCGACGATGTGCGGCGGCGTCGGCTGGTCCGGGTTGCCCATGCCGAGGTCGATGATGTCCTCGCCGGCCAGGCGCGCGCGCGCCTTCATGGCGTTCACCTCGGCGAAGACGTAGGGCGGCAGGCGCCGGATCCTGTAGAAATCCGAGTTCGACATCGCGTGGGACCTCCGGGGGCGCCGGTTTCTAGCGTCCCGGGGCGCTGCCCGCCACAGTGATCTCGACGGCCTTGCGCTCGCCGCGCGTCTCGGGGCTTGGCACGAGGTCGACCCTGCCCCGGTCGAAGCCGAGCCGCGACAAACGGTCCGCCGTGGCGAGGGCAGCGCGCGCCTCGCCGGCCAGCCGGATGCGCCGCCCGGGTCCCTGCGCGGCGATGCCGACCGCACGCCTGAGCACCTCGTCGTCCTCGCGCGAGAAGGCCCCGATCTCGTCGGGGACCACCACGCCCACGGGGCTGCCTGCGGAGGCGTTCCCTGCCCCGGCAGGACGGCCCTCGGCGAGCGCCTCGCGCCGCTGCTCGGCGGCGCGGCGCTCGGCGTCCAGGGCGGCGATCTCGGCGTCGCGCGCGGCCACGACCGGCCGCGGCGCGCGCGTCGGCACGGAGGCGAGGTTCGGATAGGGCCGCCCCTCGACCGCCGGAGGCTGCGGCACGGGCTTGCCATCGCGCGACAGGCCGGACAGGCGGTCGATCCAGTCGGGCTCGCCGCTCTCGGGCGCGCAGCCGGCGAGCACGACCACCAGCGCCGCCGCCGCGGCGGCGGGGCGCAGGCGCGGACCAGGCCGGAAAACCCGATGAAAGGACACGCGAATTGCCCCTAGGAGTCGAACCGGGCTTCTTATAAGTAAGGCGCGACTGGGCGTCACGCGCCATGCCGCGGGGACCCCGGGCCGCCCGACACGCGCAGGACCAGGAAGATTTGCCATGGCGAAGGACAAGGGAACGCGCGCCCCCGGTGGCGACAGGCCGGGCGCCGGCGCCGCAGGCCCCGACGTGAAGATCCCCGACCCCGTCGAGCTCGCCCGCACGATGGGCCAGATCGCCGAGCGCAGCCAGAAGCTCGTCGCCGAGTTCCTGCGCCGCCAGTCCCAGAAGCCGGGCATGGGCATGGCCGACCCCATGAACGTGGGACAGGCCTTCCTCGACATGACCGCGCGGCTGATGGCCAATCCGACGCAGCTCGTCCAGGCGCAGCTGTCGCTCTGGCAGGACTACATGGCGCTCTGGCAGAGCACGACGCGGCGCATGCTCGGCCAGCCGGCGCAGCCCGTGATCGCGCCGGGCGCCGAGGACCGGCGCTTCAAGGACGCGGCCTGGGACGACAGCTACGTCTTCGACTACATCAAGCAGTCCTACCTGCTCGCCGCGCGCTGGATGCAGGGCGTGGTGAGGAACACCGAGGGCCTGGACGACAAGACCGCGAAGAAGGTCGACTTCTACACGCGGCAGTTCGTCGACGCGATCGCTCCCTCCAACTTCGCGGTGACGAACCCGGAGGTGGTGCGCGCGACGCTGGAGAGCGGCGGCGAGAACCTGGTCAAGGGGCTGCAGAACCTGCTCGCGGACCTCGAGCGCGGCGACGGCCGGCTCATGATCCGCATGACCGACGACACGGCGTTCAAGGTCGGCACGAACATCGCGGTCACGCCCGGCAAGGTCGTCTTCCAGACGCCGCTCATGCAGCTGATCCAGTACGCGCCGACGACGCCGACGGTGGCGAAGCGGCCGCTGCTGGTCATCCCGCCCTGGATCAACAAGTTCTACATCCTCGACCTGCGCGAGAAGAACTCCTTCATCCGCTGGGCCGTGTCGCAGGGGCACACCGTGTTCGTCGTGTCCTGGGTGAACCCGGACGAGGAGCTCTCTGGCAAGGCCTTCGAGGACTACATGGTCGAGGGCCCGCTCGCGGCGCTGGACGCGATCGAGCGCCAGACCGGCGAGAAGGACTGCAACGTCATCGGCTACTGCCTCGGCGGCACGCTGCTCGCCTGCACGCTCGCGCATCTCGCCGCGACGGGCCGCGAGGACAGGATCGCCTCGGCGACCTTCCTCACCACGATGGTCGACTTCACCGAGGCGGGCGAGCTCGGCGTCTTCATCGACGAGGAGCAACTCGCGGCGCTCGAGGAGCGCATGAACGAGAAGGGCTATCTCGAGGGCGCCGACATGGCGACCACGTTCAACATGCTCCGCGCCAACGACCTGATCTGGAGCTTCGTGGTCAACAACTACCTGCTGGGCAAGGACCCCTTCCCCTTCGACCTGCTCTACTGGAACTCCGACTCCACGCGCATGCCGGCGGCGATGCATTCCTTCTACCTGCGGGCGATGTACCAGGAGAACCGGCTGGCGACCGGCGACATCGAGCTGCTCGGCACCAGGATCGACCTCACCCGCATCCGCACGCCGAGCTTCCTGCTCTCGACGCGCGAGGACCACATCGCGCCGTGGAAGTCGACCTTCGCGGCCACGCGCCTCTATCGCGGGCCCGTGCGCTTCGTGCTCGCCGCCTCTGGCCACATCGCCGGCGTCGTCAACCCGCCTGCCGCCGGCAAGTACGGCTACTGGACCAACGAGAAGAAGGCCCGGACGCCCGAGGCATGGATGGAGGGCGCGCGCCAGCACGACGGCTCGTGGTGGCCGGAATGGCATCGCTGGGCGAGCGACTTCTCCGGCGGGCAGACCCAGCCGCGCGATCCCTCGGCGGGACCGCTCAAACCGATCGAGGACGCGCCGGGCAGCTTCGTCGCCCGCCGCGCCTGAAGCGCCCACCCCAGACATCGACGCATCAAGGGCGGCACCTCGCCGCCAGCACCAGGGAAGACAAGACATGTCCAGCTTCGATCCGTCAGGCCAGGTCGTCGCAGTCATCGGCGCGACCGGCGCGGTTGGCACCGAGATGGTGAACGTCCTGCACGACCGCCGCTATCCCGTCAGGGAACTCCGCCTGCTCGCCTCCGCGCGCAGCGCCGACCGTCGCCTGCCCACGCCGTGGGGCGAGATCGCCGCCAGGCCCTTCTCGCTCGAGGCGACCGCGGGCTGCGACGTCGTGCTCATGGCCGTCTCCGGCGAGTTCTCGAAGGAATGGGCGCAGCGCATCGCCGCGCAGGGTTCCGTCGTGATCGACAACTCCAGCGCCTGGCGCTACGACCCGGCCATCCCGCTCGTGGTGCCGGAGATCAACCCCGAGGCGGCGCGCGGCCATCGCCTGATCGCCAACCCGAACTGCACCACGGCCGTGCTCGTGGTCGCGCTGTGGCCGCTGCACAAGGCCTTCGGCCTCCGCCGCGTGATCGTCTCCAGCTACCAGGCGACGTCGGGCGCCGGCGCGGAAGGCATGGAGGAACTCATGGAGGGCACGCGGACCGTGCTCGCCGGCGGCAAGCCCGCCAACAAGGTCTTCCAGTACCCGATCCCCTTCAACGTCATCCCGCACATCGACGCCTTCCAGGACAACGGCTACACGAAGGAGGAGATGAAGGTCGTGTGGGAGAGCCGGAAGATCATGGGACTCCCCGACCTCTCCGCGAGCTGCACCGCCGTGCGCATCCCGACGATGCGCGTGCATTGCGAGGCCGTGACGATCGAGTTCGACCGCCCTGCCTCGGCCGAGGCCGCGCGCGCGATCCTCGCCGCAGCGCCGGGCGTGAAGCTGGTCGACGACCCGGCGAACCGCCTCTACCCGCTGCCCATGACGGCCACCGGCAAGTACGACGTCGAGGTCGGCCGCGTGCGCCAGAGCCTCGTCTTCGGCGAGCGCGGCATCGACCTGTTCCTCGCCGGCGACCAGTTGCTCAAGGGCGCGGCGCTCAACGCGGTGCAGATCGCGGAGGCGCTGCTGCCGGCGCGCAAGGCCGCTTGAGGATAGGCGGCCGGGAGATCCCGCCTCCCCGCCCGACCGCCTGGATCGGGCTGGTCATCGCGCTGCGCTACGGCATCCCGGTCGTGGCGCTCGGCGCGGCGATCGACCTCGTTCTCTACCTCGCGCGATGACGCGCGTCCGCGAGGTCGACGCGGATCTCTGGGCGCTCGCGCTGCAGGCGGCCGGCTTCGTGCCGCTGCAGCAATCCCCGGCCTATGGCGCGGCGCTGGCACGGCGCGGCCGCGAGCCGCGCCGCCTGCTCGTCGAGGATGCCGGCGGCCGCATCGCCTGCGGCGTGCAGGCCTCGACACGGCGCCTCGCGGGGATGCCGCTCTTCACCGCCGCGCTGCGCGGGCCCGTCGCGCTCGCGGGCGGACGCGAGGCCATCGCCCCCGAACCGCTCGCCGCCGCCGTCCGCGCGCTGCGCCGCCCATGGCCACACGCGCTCGTGGTCGCGCCGGAGATGCCCGATGGCGCGCAGTCGACGGCCGCGCTGCGCGCGTGCGGCCTGCGCCGCGTGATGACGCCGGCCGCCTCGGCCGAGGTGCCGCTCGCGGGCGACGCGGCGGCGCTGCGCGCGCGCCTGCGTGGCAAGTGGCGCAACCGCCTCGCCAGGGCCGAGGCGTCGGGGCTGCGCGTCGACATCGCGCGCGGCGGCGCCTCGCTCTCCTGGCTCGCCGGGGCGCATGCGCGGATGATGAAGGCGCGCGGCTTCCGCGGCCTGCCCGCCGACTTCGTGGTCGACCTCGCCGCGGCAAGCGCGCGGCGCGACGTGTTCCTCTGCGTCGCGGAGATCAGGCGCAGCACGGTCGCCGCCGCCCTCTTCCTGCGCCACGGGCCGACCGCGACCTATGTCGCCGCTGCCGCCGAGCCGGAGGGGCGCGCCGTGCATGCCGGCACGCTGCTCGCCTGGCGCGGACTGCTGGCGCTGCAGGAGGCCGGCGCGACATGCGCCGACCTGAGCCAGGTCGACACGGAGCGTTCGGCCGGGCTCGCGCGCTTCAAGCTCGGCACCGGCGCCGAGGTCTTCGTGCCATGCGGCACCTGGACGCCATCGCCGCTATGATCCGCCCATGACCGCGCATTTCCGCATCGCCTGCCGCGCCTGCGGCACGCCATCCACCCGCCTCGCCGCGACGCGCTGCGCCGCGTGCGGCGGCACGCTGGGCTTTT
>CANMWW010000141.1 GCA_947500965.1 Alphaproteobacteria bacterium | reverse complement strand
TGGATGACGCGCGGGTTGGCCTGGTTGATCCGCTTGGCGGCCGGGTTGGTCGAGTCGATGGTGCGTCCCTGCGAGTCCGTGGTCTGCGCCAGGACGACGCCTGGCGCCCCCGCGCCGAGCAGGATGGCCAGGAGAAGGGATTGCGGGCGGATCGATCGATGCCTTGGCATGGCGGCTTCCTATCCTATCTCGCGTTAAGGCGTCGTTGCGTCGGCCCGGGCTGCCCGCCCCGGCAATCACCTCGCCGCCCACCGAAGGGACCGTGCTAGCCTCGGTCTCCAACCAGCCGGGAAGCGCCAGTGGACATAGAGTCGATTCAGGGCCTCGTCACGGAGTACGGCGCGCTCATCTACGCCGGCATCTTCATCTGGACGTTCTTCGAAGGCGAGACCTTCGTGATCTTCATGGGCATGGCGGCCCACCACGGCATCCTGTCCTGGACATGGGTCTTCCTGTGCGCGTGGATCGGCTCCTTCTGCGGCGACCAGTGCTGGTTCTGGATCGGGCGCAAGTGGGGCAACCAGCTGCTGGCCCGCTACCCGAAATGGCAGGGCGGGGTCGCGACGGCGCTCGACCTGCTGCGTCGCTACGACACCTGGTTCATCCTGTCCTTCCGCTTCATCTACGGCGTGCGCAACGTCGCCTCCTTCGCGATGGGCACGAGCGGCGTGGATCCGCTTCGCTTCGCGATGCTCAACTTCGTGGCCGCCGCCGTCTGGGCGCTGAGCTTCGCGGGCTTCGGCTACGTCTTCGGCAAGGCGCTGGAGAAGATGATCGGCAACATCGTGCTCGCCTTCGGCGTCACGATGCTGGCGATGTTCGCGCTCGTCTTCCTCGGCAGCTGGCTGGCGCGCAGGCGCCGCCAGCGCAAGGCCGCCGCGGCTCCGGTCGCCCCCGCCGCGATCGCGCAGCCGGGCGCCGACGCGTCCTGATCAGCGGCGCCCGGGCAGCGGCAGGCGCGGCCCGAGCACGATCGCCAGCGAGGCCAGGATCAGGCCCAGCGCAGCGATTTCGGTGAGGCCGATGTCCTCGCCGACGAGCAGCGCGGAGCTGAGCACCCCGACCACGGGAATGAGCAGCGTGCCGATCGCCGCGACCGAGGCGGGGAAGACCTGCAGCACGCGCACCCAGCCCCACTGGCAGAAGATCATCGGCACCGTCGCCGAGTAGAGCGTGCCCGCGATCCCGCGCCAGCTCGGCGCCTCGAGGCCCGCCCGCAGGACGTCTCCGCCCTCCAGCACGGCCCAGCCGACGAGGATCGGGATCCCGCCCAGCAGGAGCTGCCACCCGGTCAGCGGGAAGGATTGCAGTTCCCAGCGATGCCGCTTCACGGCGAGCGAGCCGGCCGCCCAGGACATCGCCGCGCCGAGCATCAGGAGCCCGCCCAGCGGCGCGCGGCGCAGCTCGGCCACCTCCCCTGCAAGCAGGAAGCCAAGGCCCGCGAGGCCGAGCGCCAGGCCCGCCGCCTTCGCCCGCGTGATCCGCTCGCCGAGCACGGGCACGGCGAGCAGCGTCGCCCAGAGCGGCATCGTGAAGGCGATGATCGCGGCGCGGCCCGACGCCATGTAGGAGAGAGCGTAGGCCGAGCAGAGATGCCAGACCGTCATGTTGAAGAAGGACGCGACGAGGAGCGGGCCGAGGTCGCGGCGCGGTATCGCGAGGGACTGGCCGGCCAGCCGCGCGCAGGCGAAGAGCCCGGCGACGCCGATGACGATGCAGGCCGCGCGGAAGCTCCAGGGACGGAACTCGGTCACGCCCCACTTGATCATCGGCCAGTTGACGCCCCAGAAGATCGTCAGGAGCCCGAGCAGCGCGAGGCCGCTGCGCGGCGGCGCCTCTTCCCGCGCGGCGGCGCTCAAGCGCCGCGGCGGATATCGATCACGAAGACCCCGCCCTCCTCGCGCGCGCCGAGGAAGGCATGTCCCGCCGCTGCGCAGAAGGCCTCGACGTCGCGCGGCGCGCCGGGATCGGTCGCGAGGACGCGCAGCTCGGCGCCGGCCGCGAGGTCGCGCATGCGCTTCTTCACGCGCAGCACGGGAAGCGGGCAGGTCAGCCCCTTCACGTCCAGTTCCTCCGCCATGCGATGCCCTCCGTCCTGCGCGCGGGCGCGGCGGATTGGCGCCGCGCCCCGGCTGGACCTATAACGCAAAGCGCCGGCGCCGCGAACCCGGCCGCCACGACCGGAGGGATCGGATGGAGTTCCACCCCGCCTTGCTGCCGCTCGCCGGGCTCGCCATCGGCGTCGCCTTCGGCGCGGCGACCGAGCGCAGCGGGTTCTGCACCATGGGCGCCGTGAGCGACTGGGCCGGGCTCGGCGACGCGACAAGGCTGCGCGCATGGGCCCTTGCCGCGGCGATCGCGATCGCGGGCGCGCAGGCGCTGCACATCGCCGGGACGATCGACCTCTCGCGCTCGCTCTACGCCGGCACGCGACTGCTCTGGCTCGGCCACCTCGCCGGTGGCGCGCTGTTCGGCGTGGGCATGACCTATGCCGGCGGCTGCGCGAGCCGCGCGCTGGCGCGCCTCGGCGCCGGGAACCTCAAGTCGCTGGTCGTGCTGCTCGTGCTCGCCGTCGCCGCCATGGCGACCATGCGCGGCCTTCTCGCCCCGCTGCGCATCGCGCTCGTCGACGCGAGCGCCATCGCCCTGCCACGCGCGCAGTCTCTTCCGGACCTCCTCGCGTCCGGCGCGCCCGCGCTGCGCGCCGCCATCGCGGCGCTCGCGGCGCTCGCGCTCGCGTCCTGGGCACTTCGCGACGCGCGGCTGCGCGCGCGCACCGCGCTCGTCGCGGGCGCCTGCGCCGCCGGTGCGCTCGCGGTCGCCGCATGGGCCGCGACCGGCATCCTCGGCCATGACGACTTCGAGCCCGCGCCGCTGGCCTCGCTCACCTTCGTCGCGCCGGCGTCGGAGACGATGCTCTACGCGATGTTCTCAACCGGCAGCCGCTTCACCTTCCCCGTCGCGACCTGCGTCGGCATGGTCGCGGGCGCCGCGGCCTCCGCGCTCGTCGGCGGCCGCTTCCGCTGGGAAGGCTTCGCCGACCGCGCCGACCTCGCCCGCCACGTGCTCGGCGCAGCCGCGATGGGAGTCGGTGGCGTGCTCGCCCTCGGCTGCACGATCGGCCAGGGCGTCGCCGGGATCTCGACGCTCTCCCTCGGCGCGCTGCTCACGATCGCCGGCATCATCGCGGGCGGCGCGCTGGCGACGCGCGCGCTCGCCGAGGGCAGCTGGCGCGAGGCGCTGCGCCTGCGCTGAGCGCGGCGGAGCGCGGGCTTGCCGTCCGGCACGCGAGGCCGGATTATCGCCGCCTCGTCACGACACACGAAACGGAGCCTCGGATGAACAGGATCGACCTCGAAGGACGCAAGGCCGTCGTCACCGGCGGCGCGCGCGGCATCGGCCTCGCGGCGGCGGAGCGCATGCTGCAGTCCGGGGCCGAGGTCTGCCTCTGGGACATGGATCCCGCCGCGCTCGACGCCGCGACCAAGCGCCTGGCGGGCAAGGGCAGCGTGCATGCGGCGGTGGTCGACGTCGCCTCGGCCGCCTCGGTCACGGCCGCGGCGCAGCAGGCGATCGGCCAGATGGGCCGCGTCGACATCCTCGTGAACAACGCCGGCATCACCGGCCCGAACACGACGGTCTGGGAATACCCGCCCGAGGAGTGGCGCAAGGTCCTCGACGTCGACCTGACCGGCCCGTTCCTCTGCGCGCGCGCCCTCGTGCCGATGATGATCGAGAAGAACTACGGCCGCATCGTCAACGTCGCCTCGATCGCGGGCAAGGAAGGCAACCCGAACGCCTCTGCCTATTCCGCGGCCAAGGCCGGGCTGATCGCGCTGACCAAGTCGCTCGGCAAGGAGCTCGCGAAGACCGGCATCCGCGTCAACTGCCTGACGCCCGCGGCGGTGGAGACCGACATCTTCAAGCAGATGACCGAGAGCCACATCCAGTTCATGCTCTCCAAGATCCCCATCGGCCGCTTCGGCAAGATCGAGGAGGTCGCGTCCATGATCTGCTGGCTCGCCTCCGAGGAGATGAGCTTCTCCACCGGCGCCGTGTTCGACATCTCCGGCGGCCGCGCGACCTACTGACCGACAGACCAGGAGCCACCAGCATGACCGCCGCCACCCCCGCCCTGCTCGCCCGGGCGCGCAAGCACCTCTTCGTCGCCGTCGTCTCCGACACGCTCGACAACATGGGCATGACCGGCCAGGCGCTCGCGCCCTCGATCCGCCCGCTCGACGAGGCCCTGACCTTCCTCGGCCGCGCGCGCACCGGGATGTACCGCGAGATGTTCCACGTCCAGCCGGGCAATCCCTACGAGCTGGAGATCAAGCTGATCGACGACCTGCGCAAGGACGAGGTCGCCGTCCTCGCCTGCTCGGGCAACCCGCGCATCGCGCCCTGGGGCGAGTTGCTCTCCACCGCCTCGAAGGCGCGTGGCGCCGCGGCCTGCGTCACCGACGGGCTCGTGCGCGACGTCAAGGCGATCCGCAGGATGAAGTTCCCGGTCTTCGCGGGCGGCATCGGCCCGCTCGACTCCAAGGGCCGCGGCATCGTCGCGGAGATCGACGTGCCGGTGGAGCTCGGCGGCGTGCGCGTCACGCCGGGCGACCTCGTCTTCGGCGACGCCGACGGCGTGGTCGTGATCCCGAAGGCGGTCGAGGCCGAGGTGCTGACCGCCGCGCTCGAGAAGGTGCTGGGCGAGCACAAGACCCTCGCGGCGCTGAAGAAGGGCGAGAAGCTCGCGACCGTCTTCGCGCGCTACGGGGTGCTCTGAGCGGGTGGCGCAGAGCCTGCCCCTGCTCGCGGCGGCGGCCGGCGCGCTCTACATCGTCACGCCCGGCCCCGCCTTCGTGGCGCTGCTCGGGCTCTGCGCCGCGCGCGGCCGCGCCGCGGGCCTGGCCTTCGTGCCGGGCCACATGGCCGGCGACCTGCTCTGGACCAGCCTCGCGCTCCTCGCCCTGGTCGGCGCGCAGGCCATACATCCCGCGGTCTTCGACCTCCTGGGCGTGGCCTGCGGCGTCTACCTCGGTGTCCTCGGCTGGCAGGCGCTGAAGGCGCGCAGCGCCGCCGAGGCCGGGCTCGCCCTCTTCGACAGGCCGCTGCGCCGCGGCCTCGTCTTCGGCCTCACCAACCCCAAGGGCTACCCGGTCGCGGTCGGCATGTTCGCCGCGCTGCTGGGGCCGCGCGCGGCGGAACTCGACTTCGCGCTGGCGCCCACGCTGGTCGGCGCGAGCATGGCCGGGGGCGCGCTGGCGGCGCTCCTGCTCGTCGCCTTCGCCGGGCTACCCGCCGTGCGCGGCTTCTACCAGCGCCGCGAGCGCCTCGTGACGCGCGCCGCGGGAATCCTCTTCCTGTGCTTCGGCGCCGCCGCGATCGCCGGGGGCGTGCCCGGCCTGCTCGGCCGCCGCGCGTAGTCACTCCTTCTCGAACAGCCTGAAGACCGACACCGCGTCCATCTCGGCGAGGCCGCGCGCGACCGCGAAGCGGTAGAGCGTCGCCGCCTGCGACGTCATCGGCAGCGGCGCCTTCAGCTCCTTCGCCACCGACTGCACCATGTCGAGGTCCTTCAGCACCTGGCGCGCGTAGCCGGCCGGCGCGAAGTCGCGGCGCAGCATGCGCGGGTAGAAGTGGCGGAGCATCGGCGTGTCGGCGTAGCCGCCGGCCAGCGCCTCCGGCACGCGCGCCGCGTCGATCCCCGCACGCTCCGCGAAGGACAGCGCCTCGGCGAGGACGGCGAAGTTCGTGCACACGATGACCTGGTTGACCAGCTTGGTGAGCTGCCCCGCGCCCTCGCCGCCCATGTGCGTGAAGCTCTGCCCCAGCACGGCCATCACGGGACGCACGCGCTCGATGTCGGCGTCGGCGCCGCCGGCCATGATCGCGAGCTTGCCGGCCGCCGCGGCGGGCGGGCCGCCGGAGACCGGCGCGTCCACCCATCCCATCCCCGTCGCGGCGCGCAGCCGAAGCGCCATCTCGCGCGAGCGGTCGGGCTGCGTGGTCGACATGTCGACGAGGACCTTGCCCGGCGCGGCGCCCTCGGCGACGCCGCCGGGGCCGAAGACCGAGTTCTCGACGGCGTCCGTGTCGAGCACGCACATCAGGACGATGTCCGCCGCCCGCGCCACCGACGCCGCGTCCGCGTGGATCGTCGCGCCGGCTTCCTCGATGCGCGACGTGCGCCCGGCGACGAAGTTCCAGGCATGGACGCGGTGGCCGAGGGAGAGCAGCCGCAGGACCATCGGCTCGCCCATCAGGCCGATGCCGAGGAATCCGATCACGGGGGCGTCGCCAGCCATGGCCTCATCCCTCCTGGCTGGAGAGGCGGTCGTAGACGCGGTAGAGAGCCTGGTTGCCGTTCGAGCCCTCGCCATGC
>CANMWW010000140.1 GCA_947500965.1 Alphaproteobacteria bacterium | reverse complement strand
CGCTGAGGACGGGGTCCCGGTATCCGTCCCAGTTCTGGGACACGACGACGCGGCCGTCCGGAAGCGCGAGGCGGCGGTTCACCGTCACCTCGCTGCGCCCGTAGCCCGAGGCGCTGCGCGCCGGCCGCAGCGCCGCGCGCGCTTCGCGCGACGCCGCGCGCAGCGCATCGAGCACCTTCGCGCGATAGGCCGGCACGAGTTCCATGCCGGGAAGCTGCGCCTGCGTGCCGAAGCCGTGCGTCGCCCAGGGCGGCCCGGAATGCGTGTGCGTGAAGGAGAGCCGGACATGCTCCGGCGCGAGGCCGAGCTCGTCGGCGACGACGCCGCGGAGCTCGCGGCTCTCCTCGCTCGACATCAGCAGGAAGTCGAGGTCGACGATCGCTGCGCGCACGGGTCCCTGCTCGAGCAGCAGGATCGTCGCCAGCAGCGGAAGGTCGATGCCCTCGGCGCGGTCATGCGTGCGCGCGCCCCAGTTGACATGCGCGATGCCGACCGGCGGCGTCATGTCTGCGCGGCCGACGCCGGCCATGAAGTGCTTCATGGCTTCGCTCCCTTGCTCCTCTCGCGCGCCATCCTCGCCAGGGGCAGCACGAGGTCGTCCGGCGTCGTGCAGGGCGTGGCGCCCGCCGCCGCGATGTCCGCGGAGACGTCCACGGGCAGCGAGGTGTTGGAATTCTGCGGAACCTGGTTGAGGCGCCCGCCGATGAAGACCGGGATCGCGAGGCCCGCCTCGCGCATCGCCGCGCGCAGCGCCTGCACGTAGTCGAGCGCGACGCCGTTGTAGGTGGAGAGCGCGATCGCGTCAGCCTTGCTCGCGCGCGCCTTCGCGACGAGGTTGGCCGGGTCGGCATGCACGCCCGCGTCGACGATCCCGACGCCCACGCCGCGCAGGATCTCCTCGATCAGGATCTTGCCGTATTCGTGGACGTCGGTGCAGGCGACGACCGCGCGCAGGCCCGCGCCGGACAGGTCTGCCCGCAGCGCGGGGTCGAAGCCGCGGATCTTCTTCTCGGCGGCGCGCGCGAGCGCCGTCATCGTCGTCGAGGGCACGTGCGGCCTTCGCCCGCGCGGCGCCGCCTCGTCCTCGGCACCCGGCCCGTAGAGCTCCTCGAGGCGCTTCGGGCCGATGCGCCGGATCGCGAGAAGGAGCTCGAAGGCGTCGTCGGTCCGGATCCCGGCCTCGCGCAGGCCCGAGAGGACCCGGTCGCGGAAGCGCTCGCCGCCCGCAACGATCGCGTCGGCGATCGCGTCGGTGCGCGGCAGGTCGACCATCGGCAGCCAGAGCTCGGACTGCTCGACGAGCTTGGCGCAGACAAGTTGCACGTCGATCACCTCGTCGATGTCCGGGATGCGGACGCCCTCGGTGATCGGCACGGGGTTGATCGCGTGGCCGGATGGCATGAGCCGCTGCCCCAGCGCGTCGGCAAGCAGGTACGCGCTGAGCCCGCCATAGTTCGACACGCGGTCCGCCTCGTAGACGACCGTGTTGCCGTAGATCATCGTCCCCGGCACGGCCTCGCGGCCCCGCGCGAGCGCGCGCTGGAAGGCCAGCCGCGTCGCCGGGTCGGTGAAGGTGTTGCCGAAGCAGTGCGACAGCCGCCCGCCCAGCAGGTCCTCGACGACGTGGCGCTCCAGCAGCGCGGCGCCGAAGGTGCAGGACAGGTCGGTGAAGAGCGGGGCGAAGCCGTCGTCGAGGTTCGAGTGGATCAGCACCTCGACGGGCTGTGCCGCCATCAGCGCCAGCGCCTCGACGGTCGCCTCGGTGGTCGCGACGTCGTCGTGCCACTCCGGCAGCCGGAAGGTGAAGTACTGGCCAAGGTTGCCGACCGATGTCGCGCCGGCGGCGAGCGCTGCGACGGTGTTCTCCACCGCCGAGGGCATGCCGATCACGAAGTCGCCGAAATGCGGCGCCACGGGCGCCTCGGAGGTGAGCGCGACGAAGTCCTCGATGCCCTCGAGGATCATGCCCGTGCCGCGCCCGCGCTCGGCGCGGCTCGCCACGGGATGGCCCATCGACCAGTCGAGGCAGATGCCGTAGCGGTCGACGCGCAGGCCCTGGCGGTCGAGCGCGTTCCAGATCTCGTACCAGGCGCGGCGGCTCTTCGACTTGTCGCGGAAGCCGATCTGCGCGTGCTGCATGATCACGCCCTCGGCCATGCGCCTGCGCTTGTACTCGGCCTCCGAGGGCACGTCGTGGTGGGACAGGAACCTGCCGCGCGCCACCTGCGCGACGCGCGCGAGGGCGCGGCCGCGCGCGACGATCTCTCCGCAATCCGGGAGCGCGGGCTCGGGCAGGACCTCGGCGCGCGCCAGGGGACGGGCCGCCATGGGGTCAGAACCGCGAGCCGGTCGCCGGCACCGGCCCGATCCGGAACCCCTCGGGCAGCGGGTCGTCGTGGTCGAGGACGAAGTTGTGGAAGCCCGTGATCCAGGCGCGCCCCTCGACCCGCGGCACGACATAGGTGATGCCGCCGCGCGTCTCGGCGCGGATCGGCGTGCCGGTGAAGTACGTTCCGAGCACGCCCTCGAAGCGGCGCGACTGGCCGAGCGCGATCTCGCCGCGCCCATGCAGCAGCGCCGTGCGCGCCGACGTGCCCGTGCCGCAGGGGCTGCGGTCGAGCGAGCCCGGCGGGCAGAGGATCGTCTGGCGATAGTCGCCGGTGGTCGTGCGCGCCGAGGTGAACAGCACCTGGTAGCACACGTCGATGTCCGGGCGCTCCGGATGGACGACCTTCAGCTGCTGGCCGACGGCGGCGCGGATGCGGCGCCAGGCGGAGATCAGCGCCGCGTCGTTGTGCGGGCTCAGCTCCAGGCCGATCGCGTCGGCGTCGACGAAGCAGTAGAAGTCGCCACCATAGGCGATGTCGACGAGGATGCGGCCGATACCCTCCACGTCGAGCGGCGCGGCGCGCATGAGCTCGAAGCTCTCGACGTTGTCGAAGTAGACGGAGCGCGGCGCGCCGCCCGAGACCCTGACATGGCAGGTGACGAGGCCGGCCGGCGTGTCGAAGCGCACCACCGTCTCCGGCTCGACGACGGGCACCATCCCGGTCGCGACGACGGTCGTCGCCGTGCCGATGATGCAGTGGCCGCACATCGGGACGTACTCGTCCTGCTCCATGATGACGACCGAGAAGTCGGCGCCCGGGCTCTGCGGCGGCAGGAGCAGCACCGAGCACATCATGCCGCTGCCCCGCGGCTCGAAGTTGAGCATCCGGCGCAGCGCGTCGTCGTTGCGCCAGAGCCAGGCGCGCTTGTCGAGCAGGGTCGCGCCGGGCGGGACCGGGACGCCTCCCACGATCACGCGCGTCGGGTTGCCCTCGGTGTGGGAGTCGACGGTGTTGATGGTGCGCCGGAAGCCGATGGCCATGACGGGACTCACTCGTACCAGAGGTCGGGAAGCGTGTAGCCGTCGCGGAACGGGTCGGTGGGATCGTAGCCGTGCTGGAAGATCCCGGTGATCCAGGCCTGTCCCGCGATGGTGGTGACGATGCCCGGGCGGTCGCCGACCTGCGTCTCCGACGCGATGGCGCCCTCGAACTCCGAGCCGATGATGGAGCAGTGGGTGAAGCCCTCGCCCGCGCGCAGCAGCCCCTTGGCGTGCAGCACGGCGAGGCGCGCCGAGGTGCCGGTGCCGCAGGGGCTGCGGTCGATGCGTCCCGGCGACACGATCACCGCGTTGCGGCTGCGCGAGCCCGCCCCCTCGAAGGGCATCGCGAACTCGGTGAAGGTGATCGTGTGGATCCCGGGGTTCTCCGGATGGACCACCGGCAGCTGTTCCGCCGCGGCGTGCTTGATGCGCTGCCCGGTCGCCACCAGGTCGCGCGCCTCGTGCGGCTTGACCTCGAAGCCCAGCGACTTCGCGTCGACGACCGCGAAGAACGCGCCGCCATAGGCGACGTCCAGCCTTACGGTGCCCATGCCGGGCACCTCGACATGCGCGTCGAGATGGGTGGCGAAGGACGGCACGTTGGTGAAGCGCACGCGCAGCACCTTGCCGTCGCGGCAGGTCGCGACCACGCCGACGAGGCCACCTGGCGTCTCGAGCACGAGACGCGTCTCCGGCTCCACCATCTTCAGCATGCCGGTCTCGAGAAGCACGGTCGTCGTGCAGATCGTGTTCGACCCGGACATCGGCGGGTAGTCGGTCGACTCCATGATGATGAAGCCGGCGTTGGCACGCGGGTCGCAGGGCGGGACGACGAGGTTCACGCACAGCGTCGGCTTGCCGCGCGGTTCGAGCAGCAGCCACTTGCGCAGGTCGTCGCCCTCCGTCTCCAGCCAGCGCTTCATCTCGAAGACGGTGCGGCCCGGCGGGGGCAGGACGCCGCCCGTGATGACGTTGTTCTCCTCGCCGCCGACCTGGCAGCCGACGACCGTGACCGTGCGCGCGAAACGCATGCTCTTCTCCCCCCGACGCCGAGGCCAGCGCCACGAAGCGCTTGCAACGACGATGCACCGTGAATGATGCTCGCCCGCGATGTAAAGCGGGATCTCTCGCGAGGGGGCAAGGGGTGGGTTTCAGGCTGGACGGACGCAAGGTCGTCGTCATCGGCGGCTCGGCGGGCATGGGCCTCGCGACGGCGGAACTCGCCGCGGACCATGGCGCGGCGCTCGCGATCGCGGCGCGCAATCCCGGGCGCCTCGAGGGCGCCGCGAAGGCTCTGGAGGCGCGCGGCGGGCGCCCGGTCTCGCGGCGCGCGCTGGCGGTCGAGGACCGCGCCGCGGTCGCGCGCTTCCTCGCGGACGAAGCGCCGTTCGACCACCTGGTGCTGCCTGGCTCGACGGTGAAGCCACTCCTCTACTCCGAGCTCGACGACGCCAACGCCCGCGAGGCCTTCGAGAGCAAGTTCTGGGGGCCCTTCTGGGCCGCGTGGGACGCGCGCCGCCACATGCGCAAGGGCGGCTCGGTCGTGTTCTTCACGGGCGTCGCCGCCGAGCGGACGGTCAAGGGCTACGTCATCGGCGGCTGCATCAACGGCGCGCTCAACGCGGGCGTTCGCTCGCTGGCGCTGGAGTTCGCCGAGCTCGGGCTGCGCTGCAACGTGATCGCGCCAAGCCTCGTCGACACCCCTCTGCTCGACGCCGTCCACGCCCACGACAAGGCCGAGCGCCTCGCGGCGATGGCCGCGCGGCTTCCGGTCGGGCGCGTCGGCACGGCGGAGGAATGCGGCATGGCGGCGATGCTGCTGATGACCAACGGGTTCATGTCGGGCGAGGTGCTGACCGTCGACGGCGGCCACCGCGCCCTTCCCTGACACGGCAGGAGGAAACGTCCCCATGTCCGGAAACGTCGCGCGCGGCATCCTCGTCACCGGCTCGGGCAGCGGCATCGGCGAGGCCATCGCGCTTCGCCTCGCCGCACCGGGCACCGGCATCCTCGTGCATGCGGCGCATAACCGCGCGGGCTGCGCGCGGGTGGCCACGGCCCTGCGCGCGCGCGGGGCCGAGACCGCGATCGAGACGGGCGACCTCGCGGAGAAGGGCAAGGGCGCCGCGCTGGTCGAGGCGACGCGCGCCGCGTTCGGGCGCGTGGACGTGGTCGTCGCCAATGCCGGCTTCCCCGACCGCAAGCTGATCGGCGAACTGACCCGCGCGGACCTCGACTACATGTACGCGGCGATGCTCGGCGGCCTCTTCGAGATGCTGACGGCCGCGGCGCCGCTGCTCGCCAGGGGCACCCATCCGCGCGTCGTGGCGATCAGCACGCATTGCGCGCACATCTTCCGCAACGACTACCCGGTCTATCCGGGCTCCGGGCCGATCAAGGCGGCGATGGAGACCATGGTCCGCGCCGCGGCGACGCAGTTCGCCCCGGACGGGATCACGGTCAACGCGGTCGTGCCGGGCCTGATCCGCAAGCCGCACAACACCGAGCAGTTCCTGTCGGCCGCGGAGTGGGACGCGCTCGCCGCCAAGATCCCGATGCGGCGCATCGGGGAGCCCGACGAGGTCGCGGCGGCCGTCGCCTTCCTCGCCTCTCCAGACGCGTCCTACGTCACGGGGCAGTGCATCCACGTGAACGGCGGATTCATCTGAGCCGCGGCAGCACAGGATGCCCCTCCCGCCCCCCGTCGCGCGCCAGCCCGTCCATCTCCGCCGCATCGAGTGCCGCGGCTATCGCCGCGACGACGGGCTCTGGGACATCGAGGGGCGGATGACCGACACGCGCGACGAGGACCTGCAGCTGCGCGCCGAGCCGCGCCTCGTGCCGGCGGGCGAGCCGCTCCACGACATGTGGGTGCGCCTGACGCTCGACGACGAGATGGTCGTGCGCGCGGTCGAGGCCTCGACCGACGCGGCGCCGGCGTCGATCTGCGGCGGCGCCGTCGCGCCGATGCAGAAGCTCGTCGGCATGCGCATCGCGGCCGGCTGGACCAACGCCGTCAAGGAGCGGCTCGGCGGG
>CANMWW010000139.1 GCA_947500965.1 Alphaproteobacteria bacterium | reverse complement strand
GCCTTGGTGGCGGTGAAGGCGGCGGTACAGGTGGTGGCACCGGAGGCGGTGGCACCGGCGGCTCGACCGGCGGCGACGGCACGACGTTCAAGTCTTCCGCGACGAACAGCACCCTCTTCGTCGCCAGCAATTCCGCGCCGGCGGCGATCGCGCTCTCCGCGACGGTCGTCTCCGAGAACGTCGCCGGCGGCGTGGTGGGCACGCTGTCCGCGACGGATCCCGACACGGACGACACGCATTCCTGGTCGGTCGACGACACGCGCTTCGAGGTCGCTGGCGGCTCGCTGAAGCTGAAGGACGGCGTCAGCCTCGACCGCGAGGCGGATGGCTCCGTCGTCGTGAACGTGACCGCGACCGATGGCGGCGGCCTGTCGCGGACCGAGGCGTTCACGATCACGGTGACGAACGTGAACGAGACGCCGACGGACATCGTTCTGTCGGGCTCGAGCGTGGCGGAGAACCTGTCTGGCGGCGTGGTGGGCGCGCTCTCGGCGACGGATCCCGACGCGGGCGACACGCATTCCTGGTCCGTGGACGACGCGCGCTTCGAGGTCGTCAGCGGCTCTCTGAAGCTGAAGGATGGCGTGAGCCTCGACCGCGAGGCCGCGGCCTCGGTCGTGGTGAACGTGACGTCGACGGACGCGGGCAATCTCTCGCGGACCGAGGCTTTCACGATCACCGTGACGGACGTGAACGAGGCGCCGACGAATGTCCTGCTGTCGGGCTCGAGCATCGCCGAGAACCTCGTCGGCGGCACGGTAGGCACGCTGTCCGTGTCCGACCCGGACGCGGGCGACTCGCACACCTGGTCGGTCGGCGACGAGCGCTTCGAGATCGTCGATGGTGCGCTGAAGCTCAAGTCCGGCATCGGCCTCGACCGCGAGGCGGAGTCCGCGATCGAACTCAAGATCGTCGCTACCGACAGGGGCGGGCTGAACCGCGCCTCGACGGTGACGCTGTCGGTGACGGACGCGAACGAGGCGCCGACGTCGATCTCCCTCTCCAATTCGAGCGTCGACGAGGGCGCGGCTGGCGCCGTCATCGGGACGTTCGGCGCGAGCGACCCCGACCTGGGCGACACGCATGTCTTCTCCGTCAGCGACGCCCGTTTCGAGATCGTCGGCGGCGTGCTCAAGCTGCGCGACGGCGTCAGCCTCGACTTCGAGGCGACCCCGTCGGTCTCGCTCAAGGTGACCGCGACGGACGCTGGCGGGCTCTCGCTCCAGCAGTCCGTGGTCGTGACCGTGAACGACAAGATCGAGCGCTACGCCGGCACCGCGGGCAACGAGACGCTGGTCGGCGACGCCGGCGCGAATTCCTTCGTGCCGGGCGGAGGCACGGACCGCGTGCTCGCCGGCGGTGGTGACGACGTGATCGTCTACAACGCGGACGAGTTGCACTGGTCGGCGGGCTGGGGCGCCCACAACGTGGGCAGCCCGACCTTGGCCGGCACGGGCGAGATCGTCTCGATCCAGAACAAGTCGCGCAGCTTCGACGCCTTCGATGGCGGGGCCGGTCGCGACACGATCGTCCTGACGTCCGGCGACGACGCGCTCTTCCTCGACGACACGTTCAGCCCCCATCCCGGCACCTCCACGGAGGGCCGCGTGCTCGGCATCGAGGTGTTCGAGGCTGGCGGTGGCAACGACGTCATCGACCTCACGAGCAGGCGCGTCGCCTACGGCACGGCCACCACGATGCTCGGCGGCGCGGGCGACGACGTCCTCTGGGCCGGCGACGCGGCGGATCGCCTGGAGGGCGGCAGCGGGAATGACAACCTCTGGGGCGGCGGCGGCGGCGACTCGCTGTTCGGCAACGAGGGCGCCGACCGGCTCGACGGCTCCGTCGGCGACGACATCCTCGAGGGCGGCGCGGGCGCGGACACGCTGGCCGGTGGCGCGGGCGCGGACCGCTTCGTCTACAGGGTGGACGCCGTCGGCGCGGGCGACGTGATCGCCGATTTCGGCGCCGGCGACGTGCTTGACATCAGCCAGCTGCTGGCCTCCCTGGGCGGCACGCCGGCCTCGGCGGCGCAGTATTTCGCGCTCGTGCAGAGCGGGTCGAACGTGGCGCTGCGCGTGGACGCGGCGGGTGCCGGCGCGGACGCGTCGGATGCACTGATCGTGACGATCCAGAACCAGACCGTGGCGCAGGTCCAGGCCCAGACGAACTACGGCTGACGGCCGACTGCGGGCCTGGCGAGGTCCAGCGCCAAGGCGAGGCTCAGCGCGCGGCCAGTCGCAGCATCGCGCGCAGCAGGACGTTGGCGCCCGCGACGAGGTCGGCCTCCCCGGTGTGTTCCGCCGGGTTGTGGCTGATGCCACGCACCGATGGCACGAAGATCATTCCCGAGGGGCAGATGCGGGCCATCATCTGCGCGTCGTGGCCAGCGCCGGACGTCATCCGCCGGACGCCCAGCCCGAGTTCGCGCGCCGTCTCCTCGACGAGGCTGGCGATGCCGGGGTCGAAGGCGACCGGCTCGAAGCGCGCGAGGCGCCGCGCCGCGATCGTCGTGCCCGTGCGCTCGGCGATCGAGGAGAGGAAGGAGGCGAGGCGCGACTCCGCATGGCGCAGCAGCGCCTCGTCGGTGTTGCGCAGGTCGGCCGTGAAGGTCGCGCGCGCGGGTATCACGTTGATGTAGTTGGGGTGGAGCTCGATCCGCCCCACGGTGCAGACCTGCGCGCCACCCATCTCCCAGGCGAGGTCGTGCAGGAAGCAGGCGGTCGCCGCCGCGACATGCCCGGCGTCGTGGCGCAGGCGCATCGGGGTGGTGCCCGCGTGGTTCGACTGGCCGGTGACGACGATTTCCTGCCAGGAGATGCCCTGCAGGTCCTCGACCGCGCCGATCGCGACGCCCTCCGCGTCGAGGATCGGGCCCTGCTCTATGTGCAGTTCGACGAAGGCCGAGGGCACGACGAAGCCCGGCGCCTCGTCGCCCAGATAGCCGATGCGCCGCAGCTCGTCCCCGACGCTGGCGCCGCGCGCGTCGCGGACGCCATGGGCCTGCGCCAGCGATAGTCCGCCGGCATGCACGAGGCTGCCGAGCATGTCCGGCTGGAAGCGCGAGCCCTCCTCGTTGGTGAAGAAGGCGACGCAGAGCGGGCGCGGGGGAGCGACGCCGGCGTCGCGCAGCGTCTCCACCACCTCGAGCCCGGCGACGACGCCGTAGTTCCCGTCGTATCGGCCACCGGTGCGCACGGTGTCGACGTGCGAGCCAGTCATCACCGGCGCCTTTTCCCGCCAGCCGCGGGTGAAGCCGAAGACGTTGCCGATCGCGTCGATCCGTACCTCCAGCCCGACCTCCTCCATCCACCTGCGCACGAGGTCGCGGCCGAGCCTGTCCTCGTCCGTGAGCGCGAGGCGCGCGCATCCCCCGCCCTCGATCGCGCCGATCGCCGCGAGTTCGGCGATGCGCCGCATCATGCGTGGCCCGTCGATGCGCATTGCCCCGATCGTCGCGTCCATGGCCTTCAGACCTCCACCTGCGCCCCGAGCTCGACGACCCGGTTCGGGGGGATCCCGAAGAAGTCCGTCGCCGAGGACTGGTTGTGCTGCATGACTATGAAGAGCTTCTCGCGCCAGCGGGCCATCAGCGGGCGGTCGCGGAGCACGAGCCGCTCGCGGCCCAGGAAGTAGGAGGTCTGCATCGGGTCGAAGGGGCCACCGGCGTCGCGCACGCGATCGAGCTCGCGCGGGATGTTCGGCGTCTCCTTGAAGCCGTAGGAGAGGACGATGCGGTGGAACCCCTGTCCGAGGTCCTCGGTCTGCACGCGCTGGCCGGGCGACACGAAGGGCGCGTCGCGGAAGCGCACCGTCAGGAAGACGACGCGCTCGTGCAGGATCCGGTTGTGCTTGAGGTTGTGCAGAAGCGCGTGGGGCGCGCCCTCCGGGCTGCCGGTCAGGAACACAGCCGTCCCGGCGACGCGCTGTGCCGGGCGCCGCGCGACCTCGGAGACGAAATCCGCCACCGGCAGCGCGGCCTGGTGCATCTGCTCCGCGAGCAGGCGCCTGCCGTCGCGCCAGGTCTTCATGACCGCGACGAGCGCGGCGCCCACGACGAGCGGGAACCAGCCGCCATCCGCGATCTTCAGCGCGTTCGAGCCGAGGAAGGCAAGGTCGACGACGAGGAACATCGCGACCAGGGCGCTGGTCGCGACGCCGTTCCAGCCCCAGACCCGCCGCGCGACGAACCAGAAGAGGATGCCGTCGATCGCCATCGTGCCCGTCACCGCGATGCCGTAGGCGGAGGCGAGGGAGGAGGAGCTGCGGAAGCCGACGACGAGCGCGATCACCCCGGCCATCAGCATCCAGTTCACCTGCGGCGCGTAGATCTGCCCGATCTCGTGCTCTGAGGTGTGCCTGGTCTCGAGCCGCGGCAGGAAGCCGAGCTGCACGCATTGCCGCGCGAGGGAGAAGGCGCCCGAGATGACCGCCTGGGATGCGATCACCGTCGCCGCGGTGGCCAGCAGGACGAGCGGCAGGAGCGCCCAGGACGGCACCATCAGGTAGAACGGGTTGCGCACGGCGGCCGGGTCCGCGAGCAGCAGCGCGCCCTGCCCGAGGTAGTTCAGCGTGAGCGCGGGGAAGACGAAGGCGAACCATGCGAGCCGGATCGGCCGCGCGCCGAAATGGCCCATGTCGGCGTAGAGCGCCTCGGCGCCGGTGACGGCGAGGAAGACCGCGCCGAGCGTCACGAAGGCGACGACCGGATCCGTGGCGACGAAGCGCGCGGCATGCCGCGGGTCCAGGGCGGCGAGCACCGAGGGATCGCCAGCGACCTGCCACAGCCCCATCGCCGCCAGCACGGAGAACCAGGCTGCCATGACCGGGCCGAAGAGGCGCCCGACATGCTCCGTCCCTCGGCTCTGCATCGCGAAGAGCCCGATGACCACGACGACGGTGAGCGGGACGACGAAGGGGTGCAGCCACGGGGCCGCCAGCTCCAGGCCCTCGACCGCGCTCAGGACCGAGATCGCCGGCGTGAGCATGCCGTCGCCGAAGAACAGCGCCGCGCCGACCGCCGCGAGGCCCATGATCGCGAGCGAGGAGCGCCGGCGCGCGTCCTGCCCATGCAGGGCGAGCGCCATCAGCGCGAGGATGCCGCCCTGGCCCTGGTTGTCCGCGCGCATCACGAAGAGAGCGTATTTCAGGGAGATCAGCAGCACCTGCGCCCAGACGATGAGCGACAGCACGCCGAGGATGCTCGCGGGGGAGACTTCCAGGGCGCCGCCGCCGTGGCTGAAGCATTCGCGGATCGCGTACAGCGGCGACGTGCCGATGTCGCCGAAGACCACGCCCAGCGCTGCCAGCAGCAGCCGGCGCGTCCTGTCCGGGGGAGCGGTGCCCGGGGTGGACTCGTTCATGGATGTCGCCTCCGCGCGCCCGGCGACCTTGCCGGGCCATGCGCGCGCGCAGATACACCCGGCGCCTTGCCCCGTGCCAGCGGATGTTCGTCGCGGCCATGCCCGGGCTGCATGGCAGCCGCGGGCGTGGCGCCTGATCAGCGTCGCCGGAAGACGCCCCAGGTGGCGCCGCGGCCGTCGGGGAACGCGACGGTGGAGCGGTGGACGGCGTCGCCGTATCGCAGCCAGACCGCCTCGCAGGCCTCCGCCGCCATGGCGCCATCGCCGCCCCAGACGAGGTAGAGCGTCCCCGGGGGCATGGGCGCGAGGGCTGCCTCGACGCGCGTCGCCCAGAACGTGGCGGGCGCCTCGGCGCAGCGCGTCAGCGGCACCAGGCGGTTGGCGACCAGGCTATGCACGATCTGGTCGTCGATCACGTACTCGTCCACGCCGTTGGTCGGCGGGTTCACCGCGACCAGGCAAGGGCCGGAATAGTCGATCGCGTCGGCGATGTCGCGCATGTCGGCGTGGAGGATGCGCACGTCGCCCGCCGCGGCCGCCGCGCGCGCACCCGCGCGCACTTTCGCGAGGTCGGCCGGCATCCCGGCGCAGCCCTCGTCGAGCCGAGACACGAAGCGGCTCCAGTCCTCGTCGCGGTCGGCGAGCAGCTGGCCACGGTCATGCGTGAGCAGGACGCGGAACCCGTCCTCCGGGTCCGCGAGCCGCAGCACGTGGCGCAGCGCGAGGTAGCGCAGCGTCGCCGCCTGCGGCGCGGGGACCTCCGCATGGAAGAGCAGGTCGAAGGCCCGGCACGCGGCCTCCGGCAGGTAGTCGCTCGCGAAGCGGAAGCTCGGCACGTGCGCGCGCGAAGGCAGGCGCCCGGCCAGCGCGTCGTCCAGCATCCCGGCGGGCACGTCGCCGCCCGCGAAGAGCGCGCGCGCCGCCACGATGCTGCGCGTGGCGATGTCGTTGACGACGACGGAACGCGCGCCCGCGGCGGCGAAGGCGAGAGGCAGCAGGCAGGAGCCGGCCGTGAGGTCGACATAGGCGAGGGCGCGCGGGCCGGCGGGGGACATCGCGCCGGCGGCCGCGGCGAGGATCTCCTCCGCGTGGTCGGCGATGGT